>CAZGTJ010000023.1:9323-9723 GCA_964528545.1 uncultured Methanosarcinales archaeon | reverse complement strand
GTTTACTATGTGCTTTATAGGAGTTTCAAATGACGCTCTTGCAAGAACGCTTGATTTTTCCGATACAACTCCGTATCTTGTAATTCCCTTTAGCGAGCCGCTAACGCACATTGTGTCTGCAACAAGCATTATGTGCCTGACATTCACATCAAGGCCCTGGCTTTCTATGACTTTCAAAATTTCATTGACGATTGCCTGCCTTGCAGCTTCAATTCCAAGGCCCTGCTCGATTTCAAAGATGTTATTTGTTGTTGTCCTGTAGGCATCAACTTCCTCAAGCTGTAGCACATCCGCAAGATTCGAGCCTGCGGTTATGATGATGAATTCTTCCTCTCTTCTGACCGGCAATACCTGCAGGATTCCTTTGATTCCCCTGATTGTCAGGTCCTTTATCTTTTCT
>CAZGTJ010000023.1:0-9313 GCA_964528545.1 uncultured Methanosarcinales archaeon | reverse complement strand
TGAAACTGTCCTCCTTGCTTCTTGACTTGAAAATGAGTGCATCGCCTGCGTCCTTGACATTATACCCTTTCAGCTGCTTTGTTACGACATCCATTGTCTTTCCAACTGTAAGCTCAAGCTCCTTGATTTTTTCCTTGTTCAGCTTCACTTCAATTGTAAAGTCTGCGATGTTGATGCTAAATTCAGTTGCGATATCCTTTAGCTTTGTTTCCTTGATTTGCATTGCAAGGTGCCTCAGTTCCTCGATTTTCTTTCCGCTTGCAAACGGTTTTTTGAGGTAGATTTCCATCATCGGATTTTCCAGCTCCTTTCTGCCGTCGAGAATTTCAATGATTCTTGGCAAGCCCAGCGTGACGTTCATTTCCGCAACCCCGGCGAAATGGAATGTATTTAATGTCATCTGCGTGCCCGGCTCGCCAATTGACTCTGCTGAAATTAATCCGACTGATTCCCCTGCGCTGACTCTTGCGGTGGTGTATTCTACAAGAACCGCCTCCAGTATTTTCTTAATCTTGGAATCGCTTGCACCTTTTGGTAGGTTATCGCGCACTTCCTGGATAATTCTTGCCGGAAGCCTGTCTTCGTACCCTGAAATGAAGTCTGCCATTTTGCGTTTTTATTTTATTTTTTTGATTTTTTAATTTTGAATTTGGTTAAAATTCTCCCGATGGTATTGTTCTGGCAACTTCAGCTTCAAGCGACCTTATTTCGCTCTCGGATAAATCTCTTGGTTGCACCATTTTAATTTTAACATTTCGTTTATTGATTGCAGTATATGTAAAAATATCTCCAGCTTTAGGTGTTTCTGGAAAATAATTTCTTGCAAAATCACCTACAATCTCTCCTTCTGGAGTAAATAATGATACTCTTATCTCTTTTTGCCCGACTAATCGGACTTTGCCCAAATAATATTTTCCGCTTTCTGACTCTCGTAATGTTTTTGCCATTTTGTATCCTATCAAAACTAGTACTTGCTCTCCAAGGTCAGCCTTGGATAAATTCCAAGTGCCTTGAATTCGTCAAGCATTAATTTGAATGCGTATGAAATCTCGATGTCATTGACATCGGTGTTCTCGCCGCAGATTGGACAGTATGACTTGTTTTTGTAGCTGTCCTTGATTGCTATTATCCCGCAGCTCTCGCAAACAGGAACAACTGTCTTGTCCGAGTCAAAACGCTCCTTCAAAAGCATTGAAGCTCCGTGGGCAACGAAAGTGTCTTTCTCCATTTCTCCTAATCTTAATCCTCCTTCCTTTGCCCTTCCCTCTGTAGGCTGCCTTGTCAAAAGCTGGATTGGGCCTCTTGCCCTTGAGTGTATCTTGTTTGAAACCATGTGCTTTAGCTTTAGGTAGTACAGGTTCCCGATGAAAATTTTTGCCTCATATTGCTCGCCCGTCTGGCCGTTGTACATTATTTCAACTCCGGACTCGTGGAATCCAAGAGCGTGCAATTCTTTTCTGATTTTTTCTTCAGGCTCTGCATCAAAAGTTGTTCCGTTGATGAACCTTCCAGCCAATGCGCCAACTTTTCCGCCGACCATTTCAATTAAATGCGAGATTGTCATTCTTGACGGGATTCCGTGAGGCGAGAAAATCAAGTCGGGGACAATTCCAGCTGCGCTAAATGGCATGTCCGCGTGAGGAACAATTAACCCGACAATTCCTTTCTGTCCGTGCCTTGATGTGAATTTATCCCCTATTTCCGGGGTCCTTTCGTCCCTGATTCTAACCTGGATAAGCTTGTTTCCTTCCTCGTTTTCCGTAACAAGGACAAAATCTATTACCCCTTCCTCGCCGTGCTTCAGGTTTATTGAAGACTCCCTTCTCGTGCTTGATGCAAGCGAATACTCTTCCATTGAGCTCAAAAATCTTGGAGGGCTTGTTTTTCCAATGACGACATCGCCTTCCTTGACTTTTGCTTCAGGGTAAATAATGCCATCATCTTCCAAAAACCTGTAGTCTTTTTCTGTCTTGTACCCTTTTACATCCTTGTCCGGAATGCAGACCTGGTCGATTAACCCTCCAGCATACCTCAACTCCTCTGCAATTGCAGGCCTGTAATATGTCGACCTTCCAAGGCCGCGCTCAATCGAGCCCTGGTTAAGGATAATTGCGTCTTCCATATTGTATCCCTTGTAGCTCATGATTGCGACTACAATGTTCTGGCCGGCTGGATGAGTGTCATAATCGGAAATGTCGTGCATTATTGTGTTGACAACCGGAAGCTGGGGGTAATGCAAAATGTTTACGTCCATATCCATCCTGACCGCGAAATTAGAAGCATAGAATCCAAGCGCCTGCTTTTGGTTTTTTGCGCCTGCGTTCAATCTTGTTGACTGGTTAAAGTTCCCGTAAGGAACAAGCGATGCGCAATATCCGAGCATCGCGAGCGGCATAATCTCAAGATGAGTGTGCTCTGGCGTGATTTCCGACTCGAAAAATGCGACAAGGGAGTTCTCCTCTTCTGCTGCATCAAGATACTCGATAATGCCCTGCTTTACAAGATCCGACCATGAGATTTCATTTCTCTCAAGCTGCTTGATGTGCTTCTCCGTCAGCAGCGGCTGGCCGTCCTTGACAATTATTAATGGCCTTCTTGCTCTTCCCTTTGAAGCCTCAATCTGGACTTCGTTTGTCAATTCCTTATAGTAAACATTAAGGTTCTCGCTGACAGTGCCTTTTTTCCTTTCATCCTTGAGCCTGCTGGCGAACTCTATCGGGTTGTCAACATTTCCTACAAATTTTCCATTCAAGTACACTTCGGCCATTTTACTGCCCTCTTGCAATCGGCTTCAAGCCAAGATTTTTTAGCGATTTTAGTGTCTCGCTCTCGTTGGTTTCTCCAGAGATCGTGCACAGCAAGGAGAGGTTTTTTCTCAGTCCGATGTTTGTTCCTTCAGGAGTTTCACTCGGGGATAGCCTTCCAAGATGTGTCGGGTGCAATTCCCGCGCCTCGAAGTTTTCCTGCGAAGCGCTTAAAGGCGATACAACTCTTTGCAGATGCGAAAGCGTTTCAAGGTAATTCAGCCTTTGAATTCTCTGGCTGATTCCTTTCCTTCCGCCAACCCAGACTCCTGTCGCCATTGACGAATATATCCTCTGTGTAAGCAGTTTGTCCCTTATGAGGTTTTTCAGGCTTGGGAATTTTCCCCTCTTTACTATCCGCTGGAAATTATAAAGCAAATCTCCGATAAGGACTTTCAGATTCAGTCTCAGCAAATCCCCAAGAAGATCGCCGCTCATCTTCAGCCTCTTGTTTGCGTAGTGGTCCTTGTCATCAATCTCAAGCTCGCCGTGCTCGACAAGAATGTATTTTTTCAGTATCTTGCACAAATTATAAGCCTTCATGATTCTGTCTTCTGTTTTTATTCCAAGATGCGGGAGCAGGTACTTGTCAAGAATTTCCTTTGTTCTCTCTACCCTTACATCCTTTGCCTGCGTTATCCCAATCTTCTTTGCAATGTAATCAATTGCTTCCTCTTCTGTCTTGATGCTGACATACTCGAGCAAGTTGATTATGACCTCGTCAAACTGCCTGTCGCTTGAGATAAACCTTGTGATTTCCTCGTCCTTCAAAAGCCCAAGGGCCTTGATGACGACAATAATAGGTATCCTCTTGACTCTTGTAAAGCTCAGGTAGAAAATCCCGTCTTTCATTTTCTCAAGCGTGTGCGGAATCTTAAACGAGCCGTACTCAGAGAATAATTTCCCGACAAACTCGCTTGGTCCTGTCTGGTCCTTTTCGACAAGGAATCTGTTTGACGCCAGATCCTCAATTGTAATCAGGACTTTTTCCGTTCCGTTGATAATAAAGTATCCTCCCGGCTCGTCCGGATCTTCGCCTTTTGCAATCAATTCGTCCCTGTTCAATTTATGCAGGTGGCACCACTTGCTCTTCAGCATGATCGGCAAATTCCCGATTTGCGTGTCGAATGACTCTCTTTGAACTCCGTTTATGTGCGCAGAAACCGTAATCCACGTCGGAGCAGAATAAGTAATTTTTCTTAGCCTTGCCTCCATTGGATAGATGTTCCGAACAGAACCGTCGGCCTCAATCATCTTTGGCTTTTCCACCCAGATTTTGTCAAAGCGGATTTTGAATTCGTCAATGTTGTGCGGGATGATTGTCGGTATGATTTCGCGGTTTTCCTCGATGATGTTCAGAAGCTCGTTGTCAATGAATGCGTTGAAAGAATCTATGTCTGAATCTACAAAACTTTGCTCCTCGAAATACTTTTGTATGAGGGTTTTTCCGTACTTATACATCTATGACCACCCTGTAAAAAACTGATTCGCCTGCAGTCGGGCTTTTTCTTGTAATCTTGATTATGTCGCCTTGCTTTGGGTCCAAATCCTTGATTGCTGCATCTGTTCTCAGGATTTTTGGCAATTCTTTAGAAGTAACATGGTATCTTTCAAGGACATTTGTCTTTTCCTTGTCATTAAGCTTTGAGTGCTTTGGCGTCAAAATGTGCTTGTCGACTTTGAATTTTGTTTTCTTTGCTCTTTGCATTCTTTTTCCTCGCTTTTGCGGCGAATAGGAGGCTATCACGCTTTCTTTTTCCAAGAACAGCAGCCCCAGATTTTTTAGTTTAACAGGTTGAATTTGAGTTTATTTCAGTTTATTCGATTTGCGCATTTCTCTTTTTTTGAATGTAAATGGGCCGGACGAGATTCGGACTCGCGACCACCTGATTAAAAGTTTCACCCCGACTTTGCATTCGACAGGTGCTCTATTGCCCAATTGTCTATGCCTGCCAAGGCAGGCCTGCATTTTTGGACAATTACCAGGCTGAGCTACCGGCCCATGAATATAAACGCCCTGGTCGGGACTTTCATAAACGCGAACATAGTGAATTTCGGGCTTTTATGCCTTTAGATTCAACCGATTCCGCGGTTGTTTTGAACCCGAATCGAAGCCGCTCTGCACAGGCAGGATATGTCCTGCATTCGACAGGGCTTCATGATAGCCGGATTACACTACCAGGGCAGTAGCGCTAAAAGGCATAGTTCCCCCCCTATAACAAAATCTAAGCGAAATCATAGACTTTTGTCTAAAGAAGGGGTATTTTTCATTATTTGTGGGATTATGTTATTGTTTATAAAGCTTTTGGATATGATATTATAAATAGCCAGGAGTAATATAAAAATCTTATTAATTTTAATATTGAAAACAAACGATTTTAAGTTAATATAGTAACAAAACAAATGCAATATGTTATTTTTAAATGCAAAAAATCAGCAAAGTTTAAATACTACCTTTTTAAAGATTTATAAGGGTTCAAAATCAGGCAGCACAAGTATCTATTGGCATTTGGAGTTCTCATAGCCTTAGTTTTTCTGCTGGTATTTAGTGTCAATTCTCTTCGGGCGCTCGGGGCGTTAAACCAGGGGCTCGTTTCCTGCTGGACAATGGATAATTCCGATAAGCAAGACACCACAATTATAGATGTTGCAGGGGCAAACAACGGATTTTATGAAGGGCCTGTTGTCGAGGGCATATTGGGAGAGTCGCTTGACCCGGGAGGGCATTATGCAGTTGTTTCGGATTCCGATTCGCTCGACAAGGCGCTGAAGGAAGGAACTGTAATCGTGTGGCTTACAGATTACAATGGAGCTGGCGAGAGATCAATAATCGAAGACGGGGACACAAATGAAAATACCGAAACGGCATTTAGCCTGTACACGCTCGATGGACAGCCTTTCCTTGCCGTCCAAGACGGCAAAAACTCGGCAAGGGTAGGGGCAAAAGAAAGGATTCCACTCAAAAGAAAAACAATTCCATTGTCGAATGACCTGACATTCTGGACAATGGTTGGAGCTTCATGGGACTCCAAATCAGCAACTGTTTTCGTGAACGGAAAGCCAAATGCGATGGAGAGAATAAACACGCTGGACCTGCAGGAATCAAATAATGCTGACCTCACAATCGGAGGATTTAAGAAAGGCCCGTGGGACGGCCAGATTGACCAAGTCGCCGTTTGGAACAGAAAGCTTGGCGCAAACGAAATAAGAAGATACTACAACAACGGAAAAGGGATTTCGTGCAAAGACAACCAGTTCTCGACTATCAGCGGAATACTTTCGCTATTCCCAAAGTGATTTTTTCAGTGCCAAAAGCCCGGACCGCCACCGACCATAGATTGAGGCATGCTTGCTCACTTCGTTCGTGGTTGTTCGCTTTACTGTAAGCTAGTTTTTACTCAGCAGAATTTCACTCTTGCTACTAATCGCAGGTTAGTGAAATTCTGCGCATTAAAACTGCAAAATCCTGTCCGGACAGCGGGAAATTTTTTTAGGTAAATTTAAATATAAAACTAAAATTCTTGGGAGCATGAAAAGAAGTTCCCGTCGCTGGAAAAAGAAAAGGCAGATGCGCTGGAAATGGCAGAGAAAGAGAATGAAAAAAGAGCGCAGGTTAAGAAAGCGGCACAGGACAGCATAGGTATAGATGTTGCAGATAAAAAGTATTTTATATATCTCATTTTTTCTTTTTATTATGGACTTGAGGGCCGTGCTTAGAAGATTTGATGAAAACATGCAAATAGAATTTCTGACAAGGGGATTTGCAGTTGATCATTCTCCAGACTTGGTGTACCGTGTCAGAAATGTGGGGTTAAGGGATATTTATCCGCCAGACGAATCGGATTTTGGGTACATTAATTATGAAATTCTAAAGGAAGATGAAGGCGAGGCTAAAAATAAAATAATTACCGGCATATTGATTGCAAAAAAGGATGGCAGGCTGGACAGGTTAGTTCAAAGATGTTTGGCAGATTTTAATTTAAATCCATATCTTCAGAGTTGCACTGAATCCATGAGTTCCAGATTCGGCGTGAATTTTAATTATGATGTTATGAAAGCGGCTGAAAAAGAATAAGAAACTATTTATAGTCCCTTATTAAAAACGTATGGCCTGTTAAGTTCTCCGCCAGTTACGCATTTTCAGAAAAAATATTTTTTAAAGACATTAATAACATAAGTTAGTGATGGTGTTAAGGGATTTATGTATAATTTGTCAAGGCAGTTCCCGAAAACTATATAAACAATTTATCTTGTCTTTTCTCAAGGTGGTTTAATGTCAATGATGGATGATATTTCAAAAACTGACCCTGAGGTTGTTGGCATAGCGGGGAAAGAGATTTCCAGAATAAGGAACGGCGTTGAGCTGATTCCAAGCGAGAATTTTGTCTCTAAAGCTGTTCTCCAGGCCTATGCGACTGTTTTCACAAACAAATACAGCGAAGGTTATCCCGGCAAGCGCTATTACGGCGGAAACCAGTTTGTGGACGAGATTGAAAACCTGGCAATTGAAAGGGCAAAAAAATTATTTGGAGCAGAGCACGTCAATGTTCAGCCATTGTCTGGCAGCCCTGCAAACCAGGCGGTGTTTTTTGCCTTGCTAAACTTGGGAGACACTTTTATGGGCTTTGACTTAAGCGCCGGTGGCCATTTGACGCATGGAAGCCCGGTAAACTTTTCCGGAAAATTCTATAAGTGCGTTCCTTACAATGTTGACAGGAAAACAGAGCTGCTTGATTATGATGTAATAATGAGGCAGGCAAAGGAAGCAAAGCCAAAAATGCTAATTTCAGGACTGACTGCATATCCAAGAAAGATTGATTTCAAGGCTTTCCAGGAAATCTGCGAGGAGGTTGGAGCGTACCATATGGCAGATATTGCGCACATAGCCGGGCTTTGCGCCACTGAACTGCATGAAAATCCTGTTCCAATCTGCGATGTTGTCACAACAACAACCCACAAGACTTTGAGGGGCCCAAGAGGGGCAATGATAATGTGCAAAATCGATGACCGGCTGGATAAGGGAGGGAAAAAAACGTTGGCGCAAAAGATTGATTCGGCAGTATTCCCAGGCTTGCAAGGCGGGCCCCATGACCATGTAACTGCCGCAAAAGCAGTTGCATTCAGAGAGGCATTGCAGCCGGACTACAAAAAATATTGCGAGCAAGTTGTCAAGAATGCAAAAGCTCTTGCAAACGTTTTGATGGACGAGGGCTTGGAGCTTGTAACCGGCGGAACAGACAACCATCTGATGGTAATCAAGCTTGTAAACAAGGGATTAACCGGAAAAGGCAAGGAAATACAGAATGCGCTTGGAGAAGCAGAGATTTACGTCAACAAAAACACAATCCCCTACGAGCCGGGAAGCCCTTTCAATCCGTCAGGGATAAGGCTTGGTACTCCAGCAATAACAACAAGGGGCATGAAGGAAAGCGAGATGCTGGTAATCGGGGAGTGCATTGCAAAAGTCATTGACAATTACCAAGACAAAGCAGTAATTGAAAAAATAAAGAATGTTATTTCGGAATTGTGCAGTAAATTTCCGTTGTATCCCGGAATGGGAATTTTAAAATAAGTGGGAACAAAACTGTTTAGATATTAAAGAACCTATTTCTTTACAAATTTGTTCCGATTTCCTACCGCTAGCTCGGATAAACTGATTATAGTGGGTGTCGCGAGCAGTAGCCAAGCTACAAATTCCTCAATTGGGAACATCAATCCGAATATTTTAATAAGTCCTATGTATTCTTTTGAAGGAAATTACCATAGACCTAGATGAAGTGCTATCAATTCAAATGAAAGTGTATAAATAAAAAAGAATGGTGCCAGAAGGAAAATTGGCTTGCGAATTTTTGGAAATAAAATCAAGCCAATTATTGTAGGAACTGCAAATACAATTAGTAGTAACCAAGAATAGTAATAATTTATTATCAGATAATCAGGAAACCATAGGAATAAAGCAAAAAATATGGTAGTTAGTGTCAAGATTGCCAACCAAAAATTGTTCAAACGGCCATAATTTATTTTATGGATTTGTTCGAAGAGGTTCTCATAAATTATAACAATGATGTATACTGTAAGGAACAAGTAAACAAAATCTTCCATCGGGACAAGTTTTAGGATACGAAAAGGAAAAATGGTTGGCACAGCCCAAGCTTTGTTAAGAAATGCAATATAATCCAGAGATAGACAAATGGGAATTGATAATAAGGAATCCCTGTTATGCTCTTTTTCCAGCTTACGCAAGTTCTCAAAAGTTTCGTCCGAAAAGTTAAATTTAAGTTTCCCAATAAATTCGAGCGAAGCGAGACTAGAGTTTAGGGAATTCTCTCCGTTCGAGCGAACAAAGTGAGCAATCTAGGAAAACAGAAAGGGCAAGAAGTAGTTTTATGTTGGAATTATTTTGATTCCTTCTTTGTCCTTTGTTAATGTTCCATGTTTCCCAGCAGAAATATTATATTCATCTGCAATGTCGCTTGGAATTCTGACTGCTATACTATTTCCCCATTTAG
>CAZGTJ010000022.1:5459-10230 GCA_964528545.1 uncultured Methanosarcinales archaeon | reverse complement strand
CCTGCTAACAATGAAGAAAAGGGAATATACAACACAGTTAAAGACTTTATAAATCAAAAAATTGTTACTGAAGTAATTGTGGAAAATAATAATTCCAAGGATAAAACAAAAAAAAAAGCAAAAGAAGCAGGAGCCCATGTCGTTTTTGAAGGCAGGCAAGGCTATGGATTTGCTGTCCAAAGGGCCTTTAAGGAAGCGCTAAAAAGAAAAGCCGATATAATAGTTAACACAGAATCAGATTCCACGTTTCTCGGAAGAGATGTGATTAAATTGTTGCCGTATCTTGATGAAGTTGACATGGTGCTTGGAAGCAGAACTCATGAAGTTCTAATCAGGCAAAATGCCAAAATGGGACCCTTTCTTTGGTGGGGTAATGTGACACTTGCAAAACTCCTTCAAGTGCTTTATGGTGGGTGCCAATTTACTGATATACAATGTTCACTGCGTGCAATAAAAGCAGACGCGCTCAAAAAAATAGTGTCTCAGCTAAATGAAGGAGGTTCGACTTTCCTGACGCAAATGACAGTTCTAGTTCTCAAGAAAAAGCTAAAAGTAATAGAAGTCCCTGTCAATTATGTGGAAAGAGTCGGTGAATCGAAAATAACGAGCAACTTCTACAAATCGACAAAGGTCGGTCTCGGAATCATTTACTCCTTATTCAAGTATAGGATAAGGGGTAGGTGAATTATGGGAGAATTAAAAGAAGATCAAATTTTTGAAACAGATTCTTATGAAAAGATGGCAAGAGGAAAGATTTCAGAGAGAATTTTTCACCGTTTAAGATTCGGCCAGATTCTTGGGGCTACTTCCTTTGAGAATAAAAAAGTGCTTGAAGCAGGATGTGGAAGTGGGGTTGTCGTAATACCGCTTGCTGCGCGCGGAATCAGCGTAACAGGCATTGACAAATCAGAGTTTGCAATTGAAAAGGCTAGAAGATACTGCAAAGAAAGAGAACTTAACGCAAGGCTTGAGGTAGGGGATGTAAAAAATCTACCCTTCAATGACAATGAATTTGACATAGTGATTCTTGCAGACGTACTTGAACATATCACAAATCCAGAAGTTGCAGTAAATGAAACAGAAAGGGTGTGCAAGGAAAAAGGAGTGATAGTGGTTACGTTGCCGTCAATGATCCACAAATCACTTCTAATAAAAAAATTACTAAGTAGCCGTGATGATTTTGACAAAAATCCGGAATACCCAATAGAACCTGAAAAAGTGGCTGGAATGTTTAGGGGTTCAAAACTTGTAAAAAAAAATAGATTTGCTTTGTTTTCCGAGTATAGACTTATTTTTAGGAAAAATTGAAATGACAAAAAAAATTCTAGTTACTGGGGGAGCAGGATTTATCGGTTCGTTTCTTATAGACGAGCTTTTAAAGAGTGGCTATTCTGTTAGAGTTTTTGACGATCTTGAGCCACAGGTTCATATGAGTGGAGAGATTCCTGACTACCTAAACAAAAACATAGATTTTGTGAAAGGTGATGTTCGAAATTTAGACGGCATAAAAAAAGCGCTTGAAGGGGTAGACGCCGTATTTCATTTTGCTGCGATGGTCGGTGTAGGGCAAAGCATGTATGAAATTTCAAAATATGTTGATGTTAATATCACAGGCACTGCGAATTTAATGGATGCGATTGTTAACACCAAAAATAACGTCAGAAAAGTTGCTGTAGCGAGCTCAATGAGCATATATGGGGAAGGTGCTTATTTTTGTGACCAATGCAATTCGCTTTCATCAGGAACAAGAAATCCTGAGCAAATAAAAAAACACGAATGGGAGGTCAAATGCTCAAAATGCAGTAGCGTGCTAAATCCAACTCCTGTAACAGAAGACAAGAAAATAGAAGCGGCAAGCATCTACGCCATCTCCAAAAAGGCGCAGGAAGATATTGTCATGAACATAGGAAAAGCATACCAAATCCCAGTAGTTGGTATGCGGTACTTTAATGTATATGGGCCACGTCAGAGCCTTAATAACCCATATACAGGCGTAGCTGCAATTTTTATAAGTAGAATCAAGAACCAGAAGCCTCCAATGGTGTTTGAAGACGGAAACCAAATGAGAGACTTTGTCTCGGTTTATGACATAACACAAGCGAATATACTCGCACTTGAATCACACAAAGCAGATTATGAAGTGTTTAATGTAGGGAGCGGAAGAGGAATCAAGATTCTTCAGCTGGCTGAAAAACTACTAAATTTAATGAAATCTGATATGAAGCCCGAAATTGTATACCAATACAGAGAAGGAGACATAAGGCATTGTTATCCAGATATAAGCAAAATAAAGAGAAAACTCGGTTTTTCTCCAAGAATTGGAATGGACGATGGTTTAAGAGAGCTTATCGAATGGTCCGAGCATGAGAATGCCATAGACAAAGTTCAACAGGCTGCAGAAAAATTAAGAATAAAAGGAATTCTAAAATAAATCAAAACTGGTAATATAGAAAATCTCCTGCCCCAAGTGCACCTATAACTATAAGACACATCACAAAAATTATTGCATAGATTACAGCATATGTTTTATATGGTTTATACTCAATTTCGAATGTATTTCTGAAAAAATTAGTTATTATAAATGCTGCGAGGATGAGTATGATAAGCGCAGCCATTTTGCCGGTGAGGAATGGAATAACGATATGGCTTGTGTTAAACATCTTTCTAAGAAGAGTGAATGCCATATCAAAATCATTGCTTCTGAAAAATACCCATCCAATTATTACGAATAGGAATGTAATGGTTCTTTGGATAATTAGGTACATAGCATCCCAGTATTTGCGGACGGCATGGTAAATTGCCAGCAAGAATCCATGATACAGTCCCCAAATTACAAAAGTCCAGTTTGCTCCATGCCACAGCCCTCCAAGAAACATGGTTATTACAAGATTAACCAATGTTCTAAAATTTCCCTTGCGGTTGCCACTTAGGCTTATGTAAAGATAATCTCTAAGCCAATTTGAAAGGGAGATATTCCATCTTTTCCAAAAATCAGATATGTTTCTTGCTTTGTATGGTGAGTCGAAATTCTGTGGAAAATGAAACCCCAGAAAATATGCAAGACCCACGGCCATGTCGCTGTATCCGGAAAAGTCAAAATAAAGTTGGTATGTGTATCCAATGACAGCTACCCATGAAGTTAACATCGTCAAATTGTGGTAATTGCTAAACATGGGATTGATTACAAATGCTATGGAGTCAGCAATTATGACTTTTTTAGCAAGCCCGATTACAAAGAACAGTATCCCTTTATAGAAAAATAAGCTCTTGTCCTTCCTTTTATCTATGTTCTTTAAATCATTGATTATGTCGCTGTACCTGACAATCGGACCTGCAATTACGTGAGGAAATAAAGTGATGTAGCAGGAAAATTCAAAAAAGTTTAAAGCGGGTTTAAGATTGCTCTTGTAAACATCGATTGTATAGCTCATTGTCTGGAAGGTATAGAAAGAAATTCCAATCGGCAAAACAATATCTAGCAATGGAATGGGCGCACCTGAGCCAAATAGTGTTGCTAAATCTTTGAATGTATCTGCAATAAAATTGTAATACTTGAAAAATCCAAGAAGTAAAAGATTTAGTATCAACGCTAATACAAGAACCACTCTTTTTTTGTTCTTGTCTTGATTGTAGTGATGTATAAGCAGTCCAGCAACAAAATTAATCAGTATGGATGCAACAAGCAGTAAGGTATACTTCGGATTGCTGTATCCGTAAAATACAAAGCTCGCAAATGTGAGCCATATATAGCGTGCATTTTTTCCCTTAAGCAGCCAGTATACAGTTAGTACAATAGGGAAAAACACGAAGATGAAAATGTAGCTGTTGAATAGCATTATGTGGCCTCCTTTAATATTGGAATTTTTGCATTCTGAATTTCACGGCTAAAAATTCTGCCAACAATCAGATTTGAATTTGACTCGTCAATGTGCCCATAATCATAAAACCCGTTTTTCAATCCACTGAACTTCCCCACATCTGAAAAGTCATAAAATTCAAATTCGTAATTGTTCTGGAGAGATTTCAAATATGCAACAGAATCTCCATATAATCTTTCATACTTTGTATTTTCAGAAAGCATCTTGATTGTTTCATCATGTAGCGGAGTCAGAAAAATCTTTACCTTAATGTTGTTTTTTTCCGCAAATTCAAGAAAATCCTCTAGATATTTTTTCCTCTCGCCTGAAAGGGATGTCATCTTGCTAAACCTAGCATAATATTCCGGCTTCGAACTCTCAATCTCTTTTGTCAAGTTAAATTTATTTTGCTCCTTTTCCCTGTCCCACTTATTGTAATGGATATATCCGTCAGGATCAAAGTGAGATATCTCCTGGGGGTACGAGTCAAGATTGTAATAAACGACTTTCAAGATATCTTTTATGTAGTATGGATTTAATATATCCTTTATTTGACCTAATCTGATTAATAATAAAGAATTATTGCCTATTTTCCCGTACAGCTTCCTATTTCCGAGGAGAAGGTCGTTGATTCCCACATTGTTGTGAAATGAATCAATGTCAATGCCAACTACAAAGAGATTTGGTCTGATTTTTTTATCCTCGACAATATATTTTGACAATGCTAGGAAATCTTCTGTTTTCCCTGAATCTATTGCTGCATTGAAAGCAGTTAGTCCTGTTAGGTTAGCTGTCAAACCTGGGCTTATCTTTGTTGTCCTAGAGCTTCCGAAGATTATAACATTCGGTTCCTTATCAAGCGCCTCCATCAGCCTTATCTTCTCATATCTCCACGACACCGTGACGGGCTTGAA
>CAZGTJ010000022.1:3359-5449 GCA_964528545.1 uncultured Methanosarcinales archaeon | reverse complement strand
ATGGAACCTACAATCAAAAAAGTAAAAATATAAAATACAAGTATGAACTTTAATCTTTTTTCATGGCAACATTTCATAGCAAAAACAACCCAATATGGTTTAGAGTAATCAAGTCGGTATATAAAGATTTATATATGCTCCGCCTGTTGTCAAATTAAACCTGATATGTATGGGAAAGAATCCAAACAGCAGAAAATCTTGCACAACACTGTTCTTTATATTCATGATGGGGCTGCTTTTTAGAATGTATTCCTTATCAAGCGCGGACTATCAGGGGGACGAGGCTTTGTACGCATTTGCAGCAAAATCACTTTTGGAAAGCAATATATCACCGTTTGACAGTATCTCCTGGACCCCCCCCATGTTCACCTACTTGAATGCCGCAGTGGTCCATGCCATCGGGTTTAATAAGTTCTCCATGCGCATTGTTTCTTCAATTTTTGGAAGCCTTACAATTATGCTTCTATACTTTATAACAAAAAAATGGTTCAACAGAAAAACTGCCTTGATTGCATCTACGCTCTTCGCGTTCTCGCCTCTTCACATAGTATACAGTAGGAGTGTTTACATAGATGTCGTGCAGGCATTTTTTGTGTTGCTTACAATTTTCTTGATGGAAGAATCCTGCGAGAACAAGGCAAGAAGCATGTTTGCGGCAGCATCCGGAATCGTTTTTGGATTTAGTATACTACTAAAAGCAAATTCTATTGTCATAATCGGGCTGTATATTTTATTTAACTTGGTATACTCTATTTTGCGAAAAGATAAACCAGAATTTGTGAAATACCTCAAGATTGCGGTAATTTCCACTATCATTGCAGCCTTGTTTGTGATTTTTTTTGTAGCTATCATGGAAGGAGTAAAATATATCCCCCAGATGATTTATGGATTCTTCATGATGGGGATTATACAATCGACAAACGTGAGCAACCCTTTTCATTACCATTTTCTTGTTTTATTTGATGCACTATCCCCGCTAGTTTCAATAGCATTGCCATTCGCGCTTTATTTTTCTCTCAGAAAGGGAAGAACAAGAAATGAAAACCTTGTTATTGCAATATCTTCATTTTACTTTATAATCCTTCTTATTCAAGGGAGAAGGGAGGCAAGACACCACATCCTATTCTACCCTTTTGTCTATATCTTGATTGGAAATTATATTTACAACATTTTGCAACAAAAAAAGATAAAGTTGACTTATATAATGATTCCTTTAATTGTTTCAAGCGTTTTGTGGAGTTCCTATGAGATAAGCAAGACCCTGCAATTCGACGGCTGGTCGCAAGCTGCAAGTGATATAAACAAAAATTATCCAACAAAAAAGATCCATGTATATTGGACACATGTCAAGAGAATAAAATTGCTTGTTGTCAATGAAGTTGTCTATAATGATAAAATAAACCCAGGCGATATTGTAATACTTACAATGCCTGCAAATTCGTCCATTATAGAAGACCACCCTCTTAGTTCCAGAACATTTTTTTACTCTAGAGATATCAAGGAATTTCCTCCAGATTATATTGAGTTTGTCAAAAATAATGGGAAGATTGTTTATGAATACAAGTTTAAAGGTAGAACGGCAATATGGCTTTACGAGATAACTGGAAGATTAACTTACCCTAAATTTGAAGAAGATGAAACATACGGGACTGAAAACGAAAAGATTGGAAAATTGGTCAACAAGAGCTGTAAAATATGGTCCCACATTTCGCTATATTCCCAAATCATCAAAATATTCCCTACGGATATAAAAAACGCAGTTAATTTGAAATGCAAAGGCTGATTCTAATTGTTACCCTGAATCACTCATGTATTTTTCTTTTTATAACCAAATAAATAAGTATTCCTGTTGAAGTCACGAGCGTCAACAAGCTTAGGTAACTCCCATCCCAAAAGGGACTAGGATTATATTTAATCTCTAAATTCTTATCCTTCATGTAAATTGATGTTATTATCATGTCGGCATTGAAGATCCTTAATTCTTCGCTCTTAATTGCTACATTCCACCCAGGATACTGAGAGAACTGCTCGCTTAACACTAGAAATCCCCCTTTCCCGTCAGATTTTACAGCAACTTTGTCAAATCCGTC
>CAZGTJ010000022.1:0-3349 GCA_964528545.1 uncultured Methanosarcinales archaeon | reverse complement strand
ATTTGTGTTATTTGCATGCAAGATATACCCTATTTTTTCATCCGAAATCTGGTTTTCATTTGCAAAAATATTCGGGTGCAGTATTCCACTGTTATCGGCATAGCTTTTGAGCTTAAGCACATCTTCCTGGCTTGGACTTTGGGTCAAAATTACTGCCTTGAATTTTTTCAAGAGTTCCAAATCGATATTGTTAAGGTTCTGTTCGCTTATGATGACAGTGCTGGAAGGATTAAAATTTGGATTGAGCATTAAAAACAAAATAAGTCTGTCAGTTTCTCCTCCCAGAACTAAAATTGCATTGTCCACGAAATAAGCTCTTGGCAGAAACTTCTCGTTTTTGTAAAGATACGGGCCATCAGACTTCAAGGGCTGGCAGACATCATATCCATCATCATACTCCCCACACTCTTCAAACTTTTTAACCAGAGTAAATCCGCTTATGTTTATCGGGGTTGTCGAAGTCATATACTTCATATTTAAGATCCCAAACATTTTTGCAGGATCGGCATTTGCGGCGCTTAGGAAAAATGGCATGTATTTTAAAAGCCAAGTGTTCTCATAGCCATAAATATCGTGTAGCCCAAGCGGAATTGAGTAATAATCAGTCCCCCAATCTATTCCATTTGTTTCATAAACTTTAAACCTGAACAAATCTTTGTCATTGCTCATGTATCGCATTACCTGATTTTTCTCAAGTTGCTCTTTTATGTCCTTAAATACCGGTTGTTTTACTCCTGCAACTGCGAAATTTGCCAAAATTGCAATAGCTATTATAGAAAGGGCTATGACTCCCTGGAATTTTTTATTTAGCCCCAGTTTGGATTCAAGAAGAGACATAAGGTTGGATGCGCCAACCGCAATCAAAACAGACGCAGGAAAAGCAAACAGGAACATCACTTTGAATATTCCCCTCATTTTATTCACAAACGGGACATATTTCCAAATCAAATAAACCAAAGGATTTTTTGAGAGCATAATCAATGCAAAAACGACCATTGCAAATACCAAGATTATTTTCTTTTTTCTAAAACTTAACGCAGAGAAAGCAATTAAAACCCCGCCTACAATTCCAAACAGAAATAAAAAATTCGAATGGATTGTACTTAAATTGAAAACCCCTCCCCCAACAAGCGCATCAAATTCAAGACCCCCTGCCCGCGCCCCCGTAACCTTTAATAACTCAAGCATCGGGAGAATCTTGACAGCAGAAAGCCCGAAAAATACAATTAAAAAAACCAGCCCTACTAAAGACGCTTTGACTAGTCTTTGCATGAAATTTTTCCCAACTAAATTTATCAACAAAACAAACGAAAACAGCATCATAGCAAAAAGCGCTTCCTGAGGGCTCCCTCCCAAAATCAAAAATGAGCTAAACACCCCTGCAAGAATTGAATAAATAATCCATTCTTTTCTTGCCATTGCGAGAAATACAAAAAGCAAAATGAACGGCAGCCAGGTGTAGACATTTACCACATTCATGTGCCCCTGCGAAACCTCATTTACAAGATTCCCATTCAAAACATAAACAAGTGCAGCAATGAAAGAGGCCTTTGGATCGGTTTTCATGTAGAAATGCATGAACAGGTACATCCCTATCCCAGCAATTAAAAACTGGATGAAAAAAGCCCACTTTAATCCAAGCCATGCGGTCGGGGCAATCAGCAATGTGACCCATAAAATACCAAAGGCTTGCACCTGCGGCTTTGCGTAAAAAGGCATTCCAGACAGAATGTAGGGACTCCATAACGGAATGTCACCTTTCCTTAGGGATTCCTTGAGAACAAACGCATTCGATGCATGATAAGGAAAATCAGTCCCCGTCCCACTTAATGCGGGATCGCCTCGCATTGGAACATAATAAGCCCCGAAAAGGTAATTGTGCAATACAACTGCGCATACAACAAGCAGAATTAAAATAAAAACCAGATGCTCTTTATTTTGTTTAATTTTGGAAAGCATTTGCGCCCGCTATATTTTTTCCATTTCCACAATCATGTTCACATTCCAATGGTTGAGAACTTTTTTTATCCTGAAGCGGCCGCTTTTTTTTATCAGCTCAAGCCACTCATTTTTATTATAATCCACAAGATGTGTATGGTGCCATTCCCTTCCAAAAGTTTTCTCCCAAAAAAACCACACTGATGTGAAAAGCCAGTTATTTGTTGGAGTTGACATGACAAAAGTGCCTTTGTCTTTGAGAACCCGGCTGATTTCCCTGAATGCTTTTGGAGGATTGTCGATATGCTCGATAACCTCAATTGCGGTCACCACATCAAATGTCTTATCACCATAAGGAATCTCCATTATATCGCCTATTTTGAACGGAAAATCGATTTTTCTTGGCTCTAAGTCAATTCCTTCCCCATGGCCAATATAAGAAAGAAAAGCCCCTTCCTTCATGCATTTTGCAGGAGCTCCGCACCCTATATCAAGAAGCTTCCTGCCCTTGCCGTCCACCAAACCCTTCACTTTTGCATATCTTCCATAGTGGTGTTTTTTCCTTAACCAATCAATAAAAATAGCCATCTCAAACCAGCCTTGGTGCAAAATCGTCTATTTATATAGTTTGCTATAGGAAACCTTTAAAATATCTGTTTGCAATAGACGAAAAATGGAAAGCAAAGTGCGCGAAAGCAAAATCAAATCAGCGATAAAGAAAATTCTGCCTTTTGGGATTCAAAAATTCGTCTATGAAAATTTTGTGAAGAAAGCACGCCTGGCCAAAATTTCCTTGGATAAAAAAATAACAAAAGATGATGTTAAGAAAAGATTACAAGAGATTGGCGTAAAAGAAGGGGATTCTATAATTGTGCATTCGTCACTTAGCAGAATTGGCTTCATAGATGGAGGCGCAGATTCGTTAATTGACGCATTTCTTGAAGCCATTGGAAAAAGCGGGCTTTTGGTCATGCCTGCATTCTCGGCACTCAAGTTTGACGATAAAAGAAAATTATATTTGTTTGATGTGAAGGAAACTCCAGCTTATACAGGAAGCGTACCAGAGGCGTTAAGAAAAAGGCAAGGAACAAAAAGAAGCATATCTCCAACACATTCGCTAATCGCCTTTGGAAATAAAGCAGAATGGCTTACTAAGGGCCACGAAAACTGCGGCAATCCTTATGCAAAGAAAAGCCCCTTCCAAAAATTAGTGGAGCTAGACGCGAAAATAATTCTTATAGGAGTGGACCAGCTGGCAAATTCGTCCATCCATATAGTTGAGGACGCCTGCAAGGACTTTCCATTTAAGGTCTGGGGAGAAAGACAAAAAATTGAGTTGACTTCGGAAGATAAAAGCAAGAAAATAATTTATGCAAGATGGCACCTGCCGCACCTGTATAAAATCCGTGAC
>CAZGTJ010000021.1:9584-10245 GCA_964528545.1 uncultured Methanosarcinales archaeon | reverse complement strand
GAAGTGCCTGACTGCCTGTATCCTAGAGACAGCAACGATTACCAAAAATGCATGAAGAATATAAGCGTTGATGAGGTATTAAGAGAAGTTGAGAAGATGGTTTAGAATCTTTTGTGGAATTCTTAGATATTTATTTAAATTGCGACTAAATTGGGTTATTGTATGAGCCCAAGAAATTTGTTTATATGGCTTGTTTTAGGAACCACGTTAACATTAGGTTGTGCTCAGCAGTTAGATGCCTCAAATCAACCTGAAAAAGAGCCAATAGATTCTGAAATAGAAGCTTTTGTAAATAGTTTCAATTTCCTACAATTGCAGAACATAAACATTCTCGATTGGCCAGAAGAAGGAATAAAAACATTTACTTTTAACTATGGTACAGCTCAGGATTGTCCTTCAGGCTGTTTTTTTAGTAGAGCTGCAGGAATTAAGTATAAGAATAAAATAGGTTATATTTCTTTTGATGACTATGATCGCAGTTTCAACATGAGTAAGATGCCCATGTACGATTTTGATTCAAATGACACTTACCTATTCACTGAAAAATTTCTAAATAAATTACAAAATAAATATTATCGTAATGACTTTATAGCCTTATTGGCAAAAGATCCCGATACACCAAATGTGACTATCATGAAAATTGTAGAATTTATGTCTGTAG
>CAZGTJ010000021.1:9046-9574 GCA_964528545.1 uncultured Methanosarcinales archaeon | reverse complement strand
ATTTCCTTAATAGAAAATCCCAATGTGCAGCAGAATAGTCAAATTCTGAAATTAATTGCTTATTTGCCAAGATCAGGGTATCTTTATGATGAAGTTAAATTAAAAGCTGCTAATTATCTTAATAATTTGGAGTAGTGCGATGACCCTTAAGTAACGTTGTTGAAATATGTGTTAAATCGGTAAAACATCCCGTCAGAAGCAAAATTATTTCAACCGAAGTGCACATACTCCCCGTAAGTAAAAAACCCAACCAATTGCTTTATCTTTGCCAGTTTTGGAAAAACTTCTTTCTCAAGGGAAGTTGCGCCTTCAAACAATTCAAAAATCTCGGGCTTGAATATGTAAATCCCGGCATTGACAATGTTTGTTGAATAATGCCTTGGCTTTTCCTGAAAGTCTATTACGAGATCGCCGTCAAGTATTGCAATGCCATAACTGCTTGTTTTTTCTCTCGTCATAAGCCCCATAGTTGCAAGCTTGTCAGAGCCAGTGTGCTTTTTTATCATCTTCAAAAGGTCAAAGTCATTG
>CAZGTJ010000021.1:2231-9036 GCA_964528545.1 uncultured Methanosarcinales archaeon | reverse complement strand
CCTGACATGACAATAAAGCTGCTGCTTAGCTGCTCCTTTGCCGCTGCGAGCGCATCCGCATTTCCTTTTGCGTGCTTTTCAATAATTTTCACGTTGATTTTGGCGTCGGAAATTTCACTGAGCAGAAGATTGGTGCTCTTGGTGTGCTGCGTGATAATGCACAGATTCTTGATTCCAAATCTTGAGAAAAAGCCAATTTGCTGCTTTATCAGCTTGGCCCCTTTTATTTCCTTGAGGAGCAGATGCTGCTGCTCGCCTTTCACGAGTATTACGGCTGTGTTGATTGACTGCTCCTGCAGCCCTTTGTGGAGGAAATACTCAACAGCCTGCGACCTGCTCCTTATGATGGAGCCGTCAACTTTGGAATCAACAAGCTTGAGCAGCGGCGTGTCAAGCGATATTGCTATTTTGGATTTTTTCATTTTATAAGTTATGGTATTACTAAGTAGGAAATAGTATTACTATTTATATTTTTTCTTTTAGACGATAAAAGTATATCCAAAAATAGAAAAGTTTATATATTAGTTGTTTAGTATGAACTATTCATACTAGGTGATTTGATGAAAAATGAAATTATCCCAATGATTGATGAAAGCATTAAAGTTAAGAAAGATGTTGCCAATAAACTAGTTCCGCATATAGAAAAGGCAGCAAAAATCATCGTTGAGGCCTTTCGCAGCAACAGGAAGTTGCTCTTGGCAGGTAACGGCGGCAGCGCGGCTCAAGCCTCGCATCTTGCCGCGGAGTTCGTCGGAAGATACAAGATTTCAAGAAAGGCTTTGCCTGCTATTGCATTGACGTCAGAGCAGTCGCTGCTGACCGCGTGGTCGAATGATTATGAATACGAGACCGTATTCCAAAGGCAGCTACAGGCATTTGCCCAGCCATCCGATGTTTTCATTGCAATATCAACAAGCGGCAATTCCGCAAACATAATAAAGGCAATTGAAGAGGCCAAAAAGCTTAAGATGCGTACAATTAGCTTTCTTGGCAAAGGTGGGGGCAAAATGAAAGGCTTGTCTGATATCGAGATTATCATACCTTCTGACAATACTCCGGTTATTCAAGAAAACCATCTCATGATATTCCACATAATCTGTGAGCTGGTTGATGGGGAATTGTTTGGAGGATAAAATGCTAGACTTCGGCAAAATTAGGACAATATCCATAAAGCAAAGGGGAAATAAGGTCAAGCTTGCTGATTTAGTAAAGCCTGCTGACTCCAAAGCATTTATTGACACAAATGAGTTTAATGAACTTGTGCAGGAGATTATTGCTGCTCACAAAAAGAGCAAGCAGATTATCCTGATGATGGGAGCTCACGTCATAAAAGTCGGCATGAGCTTGTTGATTATTGACTTAATGAAAAAGGGAATCATAAAGCATATAGCGATGAATGGGGCAGGCCCCATACATGATTTTGAGCTTGCATTGATTGGGGAAACATCAGAGTATGTTGAAAGGACCATAGAGGACGGCACATTTGGCATGATTGAGGAAACCGGAAGCATTCTGAATCAGGCAATAAAAGAAGGTGCAAAAAGCAACTGTGGCCTGGGCTTTTCAATCGGCAAAAAAATTGATGATTTAGGCTTAAAAAATAAGGAATACAGCATTTTGTGGAATGCCTACAGGCTAAAAGTTCCCGTAACAGTCCATGTTGCCATAGGCACAGACATAATACACCAGCATCCAAGCTGCGATGGGGCTGCAATTGGAAAGACATCATACCAAGATTTCAAGATTTTTGCGGAGAGTGTCAGCAGGCTTGAAAATGGAGTGATATTAAACATCGGAAGTGCCGTGATTTTGCCGGAAGTCTTCCTGAAAGCGCTGACAATTGCAAGAAATCTGGGATTTAAAGTCGAGAAATTTACTGCAGCAAATTTTGATATGAACAATCATTACAGGCCAAAAGAAAACGTTGTTATAAGGCCCACTTCACTCGGGGGAAAGGGATTTACAGTAATAGAAAGGCACGAGATCACATTGCCTTCTTTGCATAGAAAGATTGCCGATGGTGTTGGAAAATGAAAGAAAGGCTTCTTGCAATTCTGAAAAGGTTCAGGGACAAGAAAATTCTTGTAATTGGAGATATAATGCTGGACAAGTATATCTGGGGGGATGTATCAAGAATAAGCCCGGAAGCCCCAGTTCAGGTTGTTCATGTAATAAAGGAAACTTATGCTCCCGGGGGAGCATCCAACGTAGCCAACAATGCGGCAGCATTAAACGGAAAAGTTGCGATGGTTGGGATTGCAGGAAACGACGTTGCAAAAAATGTTCTTGTAGAGGAATTAAAAAAAATAGGAATAGACACAAAAGGCATATTTATAGACAAGGACAAGCCCACTATCCAAAAAGTAAGAATTGTCGGAAAGGGCCAGCAGCTTTTAAGGGTTGATTACGAAATAAAGGAGCATATCCATAAAGACATCGAGAATGAAATCATAAGATTTCTTGAAAAAAACCTGAAAGATTTCGATGTAATTGTTGTTTCAGACTATGCAAAAGGGGTTATGACTTATGAAATATCAAAAAACCTCATTGAACTTGCAAGAAAAAACAGCAAGCCGGTTATTGCAAATCCGAAGCCAAAGAACAAGGACTTGTATTCAAATGTGACATTGATAACCCCGAATAACAAGGAAGCAGGCGAAATGACCGGCATGGAAGACGGGGCTGATGAAGCTGTGCTTGCAACGGGGAGCAAGCTGGTCGAATATCTTAACTGCAATGTTCTGATAACGCGGGGGGAAAAAGGAATGTCATTGTTTGATAAAAATGGGAATGCAGTCCATATCCCCGCAAAAGCCAAGGAAGTCTACAGCCTAATTGGTGCAGGAGATACTGTAATTGCGACAATTTCAATGGCAATCGCGGCGGGTGCAGATCTGAAGGACGCGGCATTCCTGTCAAATGTTGCCGCGGGAATAAAGGTTGGGAAGGTTGGAACTGCCACAGTAACTATTGACGAGATAACGAGAGAAATAGAAAATTTGGAAAAATGAGAACAATCAAGGAGAAGATTTTTCAAAGAGAGGGCCTTGCAGAAATTCTTGAGCCAATCAAGGAAAAAGGCAAAAAGATAGGGCTGACAAATGGCGTTTTTGACATACTGCACGCTGGCCATGTCGCTTATCTTCAGGAGGCAAGAGAAAAATGCGATGTTCTTGTTGTATCAATCAATACAGATTCGTCTGTAAAAGAATACAAGGACGATGGAAGGCCAATTGTTCCTGAGATGGAAAGAGCGTTAGTTGTTGCGGCTCTTGAAAGCGTTGATTATGTAACGTTCCATAACGAAAGAAGGATGAAAGCAACTCTTGAAATTCTCCGGCCAAAGTACTATATCAAGGGAGGGGATTACAAGACAACTGAATTAACAAGCAAGGATGTGCTTGAAAAATGGGGCGGAGAAGTGGTCCTTATCCCCATGGTCGAGGGCAAGTCGACCACAAATATCATAAAAAAAGTTCTGGAAGTGTACAGCAATAATCCAGTCGAGCTTAAGCAAGATGATAAGGAAATTGCAAAGGCGGTGATTCTTGACAGGGATGGGGTAATAAACAAGGAGGTCGAGTACTTGCACGAGCCTGAAAAATTCGAGTTTATAGACGGCGCGATGGAAGGAATAAAAAAATTGCAGCAGGCTGGGTTTAAGGTGGTTATTGCGACAACGCAGGCAGGGATAGGGCTTGGGTATTTCACCAAGGAGGATTTTTACAGGGTCAACAAGGTTATGCTCAAAGGCTTCAGGGAAAATGGAATTGTAGCATCCAAAATTTACTTTTGCCCGCACTCTGTGTCGGAAAATTGCGATTGCAGGAAGCCAAATACAGGACTGATAAAAAAGGCCGAGGAGGACCTGAATCTCGACCTGAGCAAGAGCTGGATGATTGGAGACAAGACATCCGATATAAAAGCAGGGAAGGACGCGGGATGCAAGACTATCCTTGTAAATACCGGGCACAAAGGAGACGACAACGAATACAAGATAAGGCCGGATTTTGTTGCAAAAGATTTAAGGGATGCTGCAGCAATAATAGTCAGTAATGCAAAACAATAGATTTTTAAACGATTTTCGCGTTTTCTGGGATATGAAGCTGACAATAATAATTCCTGTTTACAATGAAGATAAGAGTGTCAAAGAGGTAATTAAAAAGGTAAGAAAGCAAAAGCTAACAGACTTTGAAAAAGAAATAATTGTAGTTAATGACTGCTCGACAGATGATACCAAAAAAATTCTTGATAATTTAAGCGACAAATCGATTATAGTTATCAACCACAAAAGGAACCTTGGAAAAGGAGCCGCTTTAAGAACGGGATTCCGGAAGGCAACCGGAGATATAATATTAATACAGGATGCGGACATGGAATACGACCCAAAGGAGTATCCAAAGTTGCTAAAACCAATACTTAACGGAGAGACAAAAGTTGTGTATGGGTCAAGGATAAAAGCGATAAGAAAAAACTTTGATAAGATGATAAAACTGCATTATTTCGGAAATGTTTTCCTAACGCTTACAACAAACGTCCTGTACGGGACTAAAATTACCGATATGGAAACTGGATACAAGGTTTTTAGGAGAGAAGTGATAGAAAATATCAAGTTAAGGTCCCAAAGATTTGACTTTGAGCCGGAAATTACCGCAAAAATCCTAAAAAAAGGCTACAAAATTTATGAAGTCCCGATTGATTTTTTTGGCAGAAAATTTGAGGAAGGGAAAAAAATAACCTGGCGCGATGGAATAAAGGCGGCTTATTGTTTGTTCAAGTATAGGCTTGTAGACTAAACATCAGAAATTCTTTTCTCCTTCAACGAAAACCTTGTGCCATATATTAAAAATACCAAGGCTCCAGATTTGTCTTCCATAGTAAAGCTTTGAGCTGTCGTAATTGTCAAATATTTTCTTTATGTGCCGTGGTTCAAAAAGCTCCTTGTTGATATCGCCTTGAAGCATTTCCCAAAAGTAATCCTTAAGCCCCTTCGAAAGCCATTCGTCAAGAGGCATATGGAAAGGCTGCTTTTTTCTACTGATCACATCAGACGGCAAATAGTTCCTTAATGCTTTCTTTAAGATATATTTGGTAGTATTTCCTCTTAATTTCATTGACGAAGGTATCGAAAATGAATATTCAACGAGCCGGTAGTCCAGGTAAGGGACCCTTGCTTCAATTGCAAATGCCATGCACATCTTGTCTGGCTTCATTAGCAAGTCTTCTGCAAGGTAATTCTTAATGTCAAAATATGTCAATTGCGTCAGAAAGTCATTTCCCGAAAAATAAGTATTGTTGATTTTCCCGTAACCAGAATCAAAATCAAACTTTAAAAGCTCTTTTTTGTCGTCGTCATCAAATATTCCGACAACTTCCGAATATGCTTTTGCCTTATTATCCCTTATATCAAGCATCATTTTTCCAAAGCGCTCAAACATTTTGTCCCCTGTGGCTTCAGAATACTTGTAAAACTTGTTCAGTATCGCCTTTGGAACTAATTTTGCTGTTGCAGGCATCAATTTCTTGAGCGGTTTTGGAATGAACCTCATCTTGTGGGCCATCGTAAGAAACTTGTATTGGTCATAGCCGGCAAAAAGCTCGTCTGCACCATCACCTGTAAGAATTACAGTAACTCCTTTTTTCGCCTCCTTTGAAAGATAGTACACAGGGACCGCGGCAGGATCCGACATCGGCTCGTCAAGATGCCATACAATTTTCGGCAAATCCTTTACAATATCTGTGCTTATTGTTATTTCCTTGTGTTTTGTCCCAAAATAATCAGAAACTCTTCTTGCCTGGCCAATTTCATTTCCTATCCGGTCATGCTCAAATGATAACGAGTATGTCTTTATCTCGTCTGTTGACTGCTTCATCATTGCAACAATGCTTGACGAGTCGATGCCGCCGCTCAAATAAACTCCAAGAGGAACATCGCTTATCAGCCTTCTTTGAACGGAATCATTTAGCAAATTCAGGATGTCCTTTTCAACCTTTCTCTCGTCAGTATTTTTTATATCAAATTTTGTGTTCCAGTACTTCTTGATTTCAAGCCTGCTTTTTCTGAGGTCAAACTCCATATAATGGGCCGGCTCTAATTTTTTTATGCCCTGCAGAATTGTCATGCTTCCCGGTATGTATCTGTAAGTTAGAAACTTGCTTAAGGCGTCTTTATTGATTATTCTCTTTATTCCTGAATACTCGAGCAGGGATTTCATTTCCGAGCAAAACAGGAATTCTTTACCGTCAAAATAATAGTACATTGGCTTCAAGCCAAGCCTGTCCCTTGCAATGAAAATCATTTTTTTCTTTGCATCATACAGTGCAAAGCCCCAAAAGCCATTGAATTTTTCAAGGCATTCAATTCCGTGCTCCTCATAGGCGTGCACAACAACCTCGGAATCGGTGTTTGACTTAAACCTGTGTTTTTTTTCAAGCTCTTTTCTTAGCTCCTGGAAATTAAATATTTCGCCGTTATAGACGAGCACAACACTTTTGTCCTCATTGTAGATTGGCTGGTTTCCTGCTTTTGACAAATCGATTATGCTCAGCCTTCTGCTTCCAAGAGAAATTCCGTTGTCAAAATAGTGGCCTTCTGCATTAGGGCCCCTGTGGCTTATGCAGTCGGTCATCTGCTTAAGCAATTTCTTATTTTCAAAATTAAATCCCGCAATTCCGCACATTTTAAATCCCCTATAACTGATTAAATACGCCTAATCTAATTAAATCCTAGTTCTTTTTATTATTAAATCGGCCAATATTCCAAGAAATGCTATCTGGATTCCTGCACGAGTTGCAGTTACTCATC
>CAZGTJ010000021.1:0-2221 GCA_964528545.1 uncultured Methanosarcinales archaeon | reverse complement strand
GCAGATTAAAGTCCCTTATCAATTTTGCGAGTCCAAGCAAAAAGATAAATATGCTTATTGGCATAAAAACATTAAGCGGCCTAAAGTAAATTGTGAGCCTGAAAATCAAGTTTGCAAATCCGATAAAATCTTTTATGGGATGAATCGTAGATGTTCCCTGCCTCTCGTAATAGTTTATTGCAACAAACTTAACCCTATAATCGTTTGTTAGGCACGCGATTGTCAAAGTCGTGGTAAAAGAAAATCCGTCCGGAAAAAGCCCCATAAATCTTAAGGCAATATCTCTTTTAAAAATTCTAAGCCCTGAATTTAAATCAGGAATTTTTGTTTTTGTTTGGTATTGTGCAAAAAGCTTCAAAAGCCATTTTGCGGGTTTTCTGAAAAATGGGATTTTTACAACTTTCCCTGTTCTTGCCCCAACGATCATGTCATAGTCAGAAAGCTGTCTGGCCAGGTTTGGAATTTCTGAAATTGGATATGTCCCATCAGCATCTATGATAAGTACATAATCGGATTCGGTATTTCTTATTGCTGTTTTTAGCGATGCGCCATAGCCTTTGTTTGTATCGTGCTTTAAGACTTTTATTCCCCTGACTGCTGAAAGTATCTGAGGAGTTCTGTCTGTTGAGCTGTCATCAACTACAATAATGTCAGTATTGTAACGTAACTTGGGGATTTCCTTTTTAACATCCTCTATGGTTTTTTTTATTGCCCTCTCTTCATTAAAAGCAGGGATTATGATGGATATGCTTTGCATAATCGTGTTTAAAGTTGTTCATTTATAAAATTAACTTTTTAAAAAGCTTTTAATAGGGCGGATAGTTAGCCTGGCCAATGAATTCAAAAAAACCATGTCTTAGGACAGGAATAGACATTGTGTGTATTTCCAGAATTAAGGATATTAATGAAAATTTCAAGAAGAAGGTATTTCACTCATCAGAACGAGGAAATGGGACAGATCAGCACCTGGCCGGGATTTTTGCTGCAAAAGAGGCTTTCTTTAAGTGCATTGGAATAGCGCCAAAATGGCTTAATATAGAAATTAAGCACGAGAAAAGCGGGAGGCCTTACATAAAAATTAGCAAGGAGTTAGTAAAAAAATACAAAATAAAAAGCACTGACTTAAGTATATCTCACGAGAAGGAATATGCTATTGCTTTAGCAGTGGTCGTGTTTGACAGCTATTTTACAAAATTCTCCTGCCAAAAACACAAAGAATTTGGCTGAGAACAAAAAAGGTTAAGGGTATCATGCAGAAACGACAGGATGAATGGGAATGGCAGTGGAAAAGATTATCGAATGATAGCCATAGAATGTTTCTTGAATGGATTTATCCAATGAAGCTGGATGATTTCAAAAACAAGACTGTTCTTGACTGCGGGTGCGGCAGGGGAAATCACCTCAACATTATATCCAAATACTGCAAGCAAGCCATTGGTATCGATCTGAACTCGCACAAGATTGCAGAAAAACTGAACAAAAAAAACAGGAATGTTAAAGTCATACAGGGAGATATAAGTACAATATCATTAAAACAAAAATTTGATATAGTCTATTGTATAGGAGTAATACAGCACACTGATGATCCTGACAAGACTTTCAATAATATAAAAAAATTTGTAAAAGGGGGGGGCAGGTTAGCCGTATGGGTGTATTCAAAAGAAGGGAATTTTATTACAATGGAGGCACTAGAGCCGATGAAAAAATATTTCTTCTCGAAACTTAGCAGAAAAAATCTTTTAAAAATTGCGAAGTTGATAACAGCTGCTAATTATATCCCGGTGTACACAATTTACAAACTGCCACTCAAATTCCTTCCGTTCTACGAATATTTTCAGAATTGGAAAAATGTTGGGTGGAACCACAACCTTTTAAATGTGTTTGATAAGCTTAACGGCCCGACTACTCATTTCATAAGTAAAGATTCTATAAGGAAATGGTTCAATGAAAAAAATTTCAAAAACGTGCATGTCTCACATTATGTTGGAGTAAGCTGGAGAGCATCCGGCATAAAGAAATGATTTTTGTGAATCTAAACAATGTTTGGCGCCGCCTGCGCCTCGATTTTTGTTCTTCTTATAATCTGCTTCATAAGAGTCATGGCGTTTTTTGACATCACCTTTAGTCTGTATGGTTTATTCCAGCTTCTAAGAATCTGCCTTGCAATATATTTTGGCCTGTAGTAGAACATCTTGTACGCCTCTGCATTGATTCTTGTTAT
>CAZGTJ010000020.1:0-10658 GCA_964528545.1 uncultured Methanosarcinales archaeon | reverse complement strand
ACAAACCGCCTTCCTCTTGCTTCTCCATTTGGTTCACCCTGTTATTCTGATTTTTTGTTTTTAATTGTTTTTTACTTCAAATATTCATTTCCACAAATCCACTCCAATTGATTTCTTAATCAGCCTTCTTAAGCTGTCCTGCTCAACTTTTGTTGACACCGGGATAAAAACAGGGTCAACTGACGCCTCTATCTCAAATCTTTGGTGCGGCTCCATGCCATCCAATACTTTTTCATCAACGATTATAATTCCCAAGTCCCTTCTTCCTTTCAGCTCCTTGAGCCGGCCAAACCCGTTTTGTGAAATTTCAATTGTGTCTCTTATTCCCGCAAGCTGAAAGCCGACGATAAACTCGCTTCCCCCCGCAACTGCCACCTTTACCATTTTTACTCCAGAACAAGCTGGCCCTCAATAAAATCCTCTTTCAGGCCAAGCTGTTTTCCCTTGATTATTAATTTCAAATTCCTAACCTCAAGCTCCTTTGCGAACATGTACCCTAAAATAACGTCAACCGATAATGGGTGCTTGTGCAAAAACAGTGTCGACTGCCTCAGCAAAAACTTGTAAAGCTCGGTTTCAAGCTTGATTAGCGAATTTTTTTCTTTGTATTCCTCCATTCCCTTTGCAACAATTTCCCTGTATTCTGACCTTCTCAAAAATCTTGCGACATCCTCGACATCGCTGGCATCGGCCATTTTTTCGGTTCTTGCGTCAGTTGCCTTATTTCCGGTCATTATCAAAAAATCCTTGATGACATTTTTGTTCACTCCTGCCTTTTTCAGCCTAAGCAGTGTAAGTATGTTCAAAATCTCAGTTTCTCTTGATATAAAATTCCTAAACGAGTTTCCGGCCTCCGGGAGGGACCTTGAAAATTGAATTAATCTTGAATAGTAATACCTGTCAAGCGCATTTTCAATGCTCGAGAGGTTTTTCTTCTCGCTAAAATCATTCAATGCTGCCCTGAGGACATTGAAATCAACAAGCCCGTTTGATTTCAGCACATCCCCTATTGTTTCTTTTTTTAGAAGCGAAATCAGGTGCTCCTTGCTCAGCGTTCCGGCTCCTATAAGCGAATTTTCAATCAGTTTTTCATCTGCCCCCGTAAACTTTCCCCTCACAATTGTTTTCAAATCCTCGATATCCCTTCTGACAAGGTATTCTCTTATCATTATGTCAAGCTCATCAGATGAAATCCTCAAAAGTTTCTTGAAAGATTCTGCAAGATTCCTGTTGAGCGCAAGCTCAAGCAAGTCTGCCCCCGAATGCTGTGTTGCAAGCTCGTTTATTTCCCTGCTGTAATGGGATTCCTGCAAGAATTTTGCAATCTCGCTAAAGCTCATCTTTAGCAGCTTGTGGTAGTATTCTTTCTTGAAGAGCAGAGATTTCATTACAGTGGTCCTTACATAAGTATAGGGATACCTTCCAATCCTTAGTTTCCCCTGCTCCTCAATCTTTTGAAGTCTTGCCATTTAACCAAACAAAATTTTGTTTATGCTTTGGATTTCCTGCTCCCTTACGCCTTCAAGTATGCCCTCGAAGCTGTTGTCGACTCTTAATGTCCTGTCCCTGTTTTCTGCTATGAATCCTCCAAGCAATTCCGCACTTTCAACTTTGAAGTTCCTGAAGTATTCCGCATCTTCCCTGTTGCAGCAGACAAATTCTATCTCGATGTCGTTTTTTGTCTTCTCAAGAAGCCGCTTTATTAGGGACTCTTTCTTTTTATCTCCCATTCCAGCAAGCTTTGTTTTTGCGTCTGCAAATACTTTTTCGATAATTTGCTTTCTTGCATCCAGAACCATCTTTTTGCCTTCGAGCTCTGCTGATGCAAGCTCCTGCCTTTTTATAGCATCCATCCGCTTTCTTGTATCGGCGTCTGCCTTTTCCTTGAATTCCTGCGCCTTTTTCTCAGCTTCTTTCATTAGTATTTGAGCTTCCTTTCTGGCTTCGGCTATGATAGCGCCTGCCTGTTCCTCCGCATTTCTAAGTATCTCTTCCTTGACTACTTCCAGTCCCATTTTGACCAATTAAGCAGCCGCGAGCTGTAGTATCAGATATGCTATAAGCAGTCCGAAGATGACTATTGTTTCCGGAATGACTGTTAAAATCAATCCCTTACCGAACAATTCTTCCTTCTCTGCCATAGCTCCGACTGCCGCTACTCCTATCTCCTTTTCAGCAAGAGCCGCTGCAATCGCACTTAGCCCTATAGCAACTCCGGCGCCTATCGCCACCAATCCAGTTCCCATATCAACCATTTTATTCGACCTCCGAATGTTTTAATCTGATTGTCACTTACTCGTCCTTGCTTCCAACCGGCTTGTATTTTGAGCCGCTGCCCTGCAAGAATTTTGAAAAAAATTCAACATAATGCAGCCTTAATGAATGCAAGAAGCTTCCAAGCCATCCAAGAGCTATATTAATTGTATGCCCAATCAAAAGTATCAGCACCCCGAAAACTATCCCTATTCCTCCGCCGTGGAAAAGCCCTGCCGCAGATTCATTAATAATCAAAGCAAGTATCACAGACGACAACCCAATTGCCATAAGCCTTGCGTAGGATAGCATATTTGTAAAAATGCTCGGCAATTCGATTATTCCCCTTACCCCTTCTCCCTTAATAAGCATGACAACCGCCAACGCAAAAACCGCCCATCCGGCATAAGGAGATAATGCAACAATTTGCATGTAAGAGAGAACGAGAATTGCAGCACCTGCCTGCAGCACAATCCAGCTTAACTTTGTGTTTACCGCGTGCATAATTCCGTGCGATTTCCATTCGTTAAAAAATCCGATTGCCAGTCCAAGATTCAGGTGAACAATGCCGACGGCAACTGAAACTGCCATCATTGTCATAACTCCATGAAGCCTATTCACGACAGGATGCTCTACAAATTCGTATCCAAAAAATTCCCCATACAAAAATCCGAATAATATTGAAACAAGGGACGACAAAATCATGATATTGAAAATGCTTCTTCCCGCCGGAATTTTTTTCTTCAAATACCAAAATAGTGGAAGCCCGATAATGCCGTACCCGACATCACCAAGCATCATTCCGAAAAAAATTGGAAACGAGAGGAAAATAAAGAACGTCGGGTCAATCTCCTTGTAAGAAGGGATGCTGTAAAGATCAAGGAAAAATTCAAACGAGTTTGCAGGCCTGGGGTTTTTTAATTTGACAGGCACCCTGTCATGCTTGCGAGGGGGGGATTCGTGGATGTAAATCTTGTGCTTTGCCGCCTTGTTCAGCCTGCCAATTGCCTTGTCGCGAACTCTTGCCGGAACCCACCCCTTGACCAGAAAGCTTGAATTGGTCATTGCAAATTTCAGGGGGGCTTCTGCCTTCTCCAGCTCCCGGCTTAAAATTTCTTCTGCAGCAATCAGGAATTCCCTGTTTTTTGCTGCAATATTTTGCATCCTTTTCTGCACGTCTCCTTTTTTTCTTTCGAGCTTTGCGCGCTCGTTTTTCAAATTTTCAAGATTTTTCGATGCGTCTCCTTTAAGCCCTGCAATGCAATTGAAACTTGCCGCAGTAAATTTTTGCCTTTGAAGGGTTTCTGCAACTTCGCCTTTATGCTTCACATCAACAAAAATTACAATAAAATTTCTTTTCCCATGGGCGCCGTGCAGGAGAAGGTGGCTTTTTGTTATTTTTGAAACGCTTGAGCTTAAGAGGTGAATGTCGTCTGCAAAACCGGCAAAATGGGCGATTGATTTGTATGGTGCAAAATGCTCAAGCGGAAGGCTAATTGTTTGAAGAATCTCAATCTCCTGCTCAGCAAGCCTTTGCTTTGCAAGCGCATCATCAATTTTTTTAATTTCGTCCCTTAACGCACTTACTTCGCTTGTGATTTTGCTTGTTGTCAATTCCATATCTGAAAAGCTAATCTTGGGCTCGTAGCCAAGCCTTTCTTTCTTGATATTAAGGTTGGAGGTGAGCGATCTTACCTTCACAAGAACTTCCGAGAGCATTCCAGAGCTTGCCATGGGCTTTCCAATGTCAGCCAAATCGCTTTTTGAATGGTCTACAATATGAAGAATTTCCATCTCATGCAATTCCTTAACCACAGTTTCAAGCAAATTATTTGGGCCAGTTATGATTAAATTGCTCATCTCGTAAGGCCTAAGCATTGTATCACTCCCGGGATATAGAATTCTCCATTTTTTCTATGATCGCATTTACCGCCTTGGAAATGTTCTTGTCGGATTTTGCCTTCATCTGCTTGATAATGGCCCTTGCCTCAAAAGATTTTTCTTCCCTTATCAGCTTTGCCTTTTCCCTGAAATCTATTAGTTTTTGCTCGGCTTCCTTTCTTATTTCCTCTAATTTCAAGCCAAGCATATTTGAAGAATTTCTTGCCGCACCGTGAATTATTGAATCTCTTTCTTTTTTGGCGTTTTCCAGGATTATGTCTGCCTTTTTCTCTGCTTCCCTGATTTCCAATAGTATTTCGTGCTCTTTTGATGGCTTAGGCGCTTCAGTTTCCATAATAACCTCCTACATGCATAGTCATTGATGAGTGCATAATAACATATCCTAAATGGTCTATAGGAAATACTTATATTATATTTATTATCAATTTCCGGCAAAAAATAATTGAATGTTTTGGGTGAGATCCTATGATATGAATAAAACAAAAAGTTATTTATCTGTCTCTCTTGTAATCGACCAATCCATGATCACCTCTGCTATTGTCACCAGCCCAAGCCTTATCCTCTCCTTGTCATAGCTTCTGACGTCCTTCACATCAAACCCCTTTATTTTGCTGACTTTCTTAACAAAGCCTATCGCGGTTTTCTGGTTTAAATCCTTTGTATCGTCTACAATGTTTTGAAGCTGATCGATTACGTCATAAATCATGTTCAGAAAATCGGACTCTTTGTTGCTAACTAAAATCAGATGGTCAACCATTCTTTCAAGATCCTTCGAAATCAGCGATATGTAATACAAATCAATTGTCTTTGAGTTTGTCATTCTCTCAAAAGTTAAGGAGCTTATAATTGACTTGTCGATAAGCATCTTGCTCCTGTCGATTTCGTCCTCATATCTTTCAATCAAATGCTTGTCGTAGCTCTTTTGCATGACCGTGATCATGTTCTTGATTTTCCTTGTCATCGTCTTTAGCAGTGATTCGGGGTCAGAAACGGAAATAGAGCCGCTGCATGTGATCTGCTTTTTGTCGATTTCAACGGACTCTAGGCTGATTAGCCTTTTCTGGTTCAGAAGCTTTGTAAAGTCAAGCTCTTTCTCAAAGTTTATCTCGAATGAGCTTACCGGATTTATATAGCACGCAACAACAAGCTTGTGGATTATATCCTGGTCGTCTTCAGAAATATTGAATTTTAAGTTCTTGGGCTTCTTCTCTGTAAATTGAGGGGAGATAATCAAGGTGCCGTCACTTCTTTGCTCTATTCCTACTTTTGATTTGCCTCCTATCTTGTGCTCCCTGCACCAAGAAGTAGGAAGATAAAGATAGTGCATATCACCTGTTTTTTGAACGTTCCTTATTTCCATTGGTATTTAGTAGATAAATAGCAGGTATTTATAAAGTTTTTCTTGGTACATTATGTCAAGCTTTTTAAATAAAATTTATTTCTTCCTTTAATTATGCGCGGGTAGCTCAGCTTGGACAGAGCGTCTGCCTCCTACTGATGAAGAACCTATGGAGTAGTGCTGTCTTGCACAGCATGAAAAAAAGTTATCTGAAGCGAGAGAGCAGAAGGTCGGGAGTTCAAATCTTCCCCCGCGCGTTATTTCCAATTTGAATTTGTCACTTGAACAATATAAAACAAGAATAGTTGCGCCTTCCGAACATAATAGCTGACCAAATGCCATTTAATTGCGTCCGCTGTCATAGCTGATATGTTCACATATGCTCAATCGCTTTCCGCATCACTGGGGCAACTTTCTCAGCTTCATCCTTGAACATCCTTCCAAGCTTTGCAAAGCTCCATTCCCCATCCTGATTCATGTTCTCCCTTGAAATCTGCAGTTTTTTCTCGCCGTCATTATAAGAAAATACCCCTACAGTTATCCTTGTTGTCTCAAAGTTGATGGTTTCAGAGAATATTTCCTTGTCAAGACTCTTGTCAAACTTTCCGAATGCCATTAAAAATCACCAAAACAGGGGAATAATGCTGGTGTTTTAAATGTTTTTAATTTTATTATACTGGCGATAATCAAAACCTTTAAATAATTATTTGCTAACTAGCGCATTATGCTGAGCAAAAAAATAATCAAAAGAGAAATTTCTGTAATTCATTATTTCCTGCTTACAACAAGCAAATTGCTTATCGGGATGGGAATCGGGGCGTTGGTAGCAACCCATTTTTGGTTTGCGCAGCCTTACTGGTACCTGCTAATCATTCTGGGCGCGGCTATGCTTGTTCCAACACTGTATTTTCTGATGAAAGCGGAAGTGAAAGAAGAACTCAAGCTAAGGAAGAAATTATCAAAATCCTGATTATTTGATATGCTTTTTCAGGAATTCCATAACTTTCCTGCCTTCTACTTTGCCCCTGTGCTTTGCCATTACTATTCCCATGTAAGCGCTCGCATTAAGCCCGGGCTTCTCAGAAATTATTTTCTTGATTTCATTTTCCAGCTTGTCGTCGGAGATTAGCTCAAAATGGCTCAGTACAATTTTTTCTCCCTTTATTTTCCTGGACAACAATTCGATGACTGCTTCCTTTGTAATTTTTTCTTCGTTCAAATAATTCAAGACCTGTTCAAAATCATTCTCCTTAAGCGTTGAGGAATCCAAATTAAATCTTGTCTTGATTTCCTTGGGGATATTTACCACAATATTCGCAATTGCAGACGGCTCGATTTTATTGAATTTCTTGACAAACTCTTCAAAGTAGCTTATCCCCAGCACATCCTTTGCCAAATCCCTGCCAATTTTGTATTTTTCTGAGATTTCACCAGCTTTTTCGCTCAATAATTTTGGAAGGCTTTTCTGCAATCGTTCAGCGTAAGCTCTTTCTATCCTGACCGGCAACACATCTGTCTCCGGGTATAACCTTGCTGCGCCAGGAATCGGCCTCAAAAATGATGTCGTGAAATCAGGTTCTGCCTTCCGCACCTCTTTCCTGGGTTTTTCCCCTCTTTTTATCGAATCAAGCTGCCTCCTGACCTCAAAATCGATTACCCTGGAAATGCTCCGCAGGTCCTGGAATCCCTTTATCTCTGTCCTGGCCCCACCCTTGACGGAAATATTGACATCCTGCCTTATCGTTCCGATCCCTCTCTTTACGCCTTCAACACTCCTCAGAATCATTCCTATGCCGAAGGCAACTTCCTTTGCGTGCTCTGCACTTTTGATGTCGGCGCCTGTTGCAATTTCGATAAGCGGAATCCCCAGCCTGTCCAGATTGTACTTTACAAAATCATTTCCCTCCTCAAGTTTTTGCGCAGCTTCTTCTTCCAGGCAGATTGTGGGGATTGTTACTTTTCCTAAAGAGGACTCGACAAACCCATCCATTGCTATCAATGCAGTTCTTTGAAAGCCTGAAACATTGCTCCCGTCGACGACTGTTTTCCTCATCACTTGGATTTCATCCACTATTTTACAATTCAAAAGCAGGGCAATCTTCATAGCGGTCTCAAGCGCATTTTTATTCGTGATGTGAGGGGGCTCCTCGTCGTACTCGACAAGGCAGGTGTTTTCAGAACTGCTCTCATAGAAAAATCTTTTTTGCTTTGACATCTCATACCGGGCAGCAACGTCCACCTCCCCGGTTTCTCCTGCAACCGCCTTTAGCTTTCTCTCAGCCTTTATGTCAGCCTGCCTGCCAGAATTTAATGTAGGGCAATCGCAAAAAAGTTTTTTTCCCTCAAGCTGCTGGTGGATTTCCAGGCCGCACTTAAAGCCCAAGTCTTCGTAGTTCACGCTCATCTTCTGTTTCCGTTCTTTGGTATTTGCTTGGCTTTTCAATCAACAATGCAGTGCCGATCCCTGCCAACAGCCCTGCCAGGCCACCTATAGCGGCACCGCCGACTCTGGATGTAAAATTTGTCTTTGCATAGGATTTGCTTACGTATGATTGGTATCCATCCAGATAATTCTGCAATTTTTCACTTGACGCGCCTACCAAGGTGCCGGCTAAGATTCCAGCTCCAACAACTAATTCTCTTAAATATTTCATCTTCTCTCCCAAACAACAACGTTATTTCTCATAATTTAATCCTGTCAAAACAAAAAATCTTGTAGTCCAGTGTATTTTCCCTTTTGTCCCATTTGATTTTATTAAGCAAATCTTGGATTGAAATCATAATTATGAAATTCAATACAGAAAAGCCCTTTCATCGTGCCTTTCATTTATTTCTCCAGCATAATTTTTAAGCATCATTTCACGAACTTCCTCAATTGTCTTTGCCTGCGGCAAAATCCATCCAAGCTTTATGTAAGCTGTTTCAGGCAACATGTCTCCTGCAAAAACGCATTTCAGCTCGACTGATAGCTTCCTTAGGTTTGTATAGACATATGGATGAACTCTCCCATAAATCGCCTGGGTCGCAATCACAACCGCAATTCCATTATCCATCAACTCCTTCATCTTCCTGTAAAGCGAGTATTTCGGATTTACTGTCGGAACATGCCCAAGCGCAGTTGCTGCAATCACAATCCCCTTATATTTTTTCTGCCTGTAATGGTCAAGAATTTCAGGATTCATCCCCGGATAAACATGAACCAGTGCCGTCTTCTCCTCAAATTTGCTCTCGACAATAACTTTCCTTGCGCTCTTCTTCTCATAATTTTCATTCAAAATTTCAATTTCCCCATTCTCGTAAACTTTCGCAAGGGGAAGTTCGTTAATCGGGCGAAATGCGTCCCTTCTGCTTGTGTGCATCTTTCTTACTTTTGTACCTCGGTTTAAAATGCAGTATTTGTCGTCGCTTGAGCCGTGCATGCACGTCACAACGGCTGCCCCTCCAAATTTTGCTGCCGCGTGAACCGCGCACAGCAAGTTAAAAAACGCATCAGAACTTCCCCTATCAATGCTTCTCTGGGCTGCTGTGAAAATTACCGGCTTGCTTAAATTCCTAAGGAAAAATGACATTGCCGCTGTTGAAAAATGCAATGTGTCTGTTCCTTGCGTAACCACCACTCCATCAACTTTTTCGTCATTCAATTCTTCTGCGATTCTTTTTGCCATAAGGCTCCAGTCTTCTGGGCTCATGTCCTCGCTCATAATTGACATCACTTTCTCAGCTTTCAGGTTCGCGACATTTTCAAGCTCGGGAAGCATTGCAACAAAATCCTCTGCAGTGTAATCTGCATAAGTTCCGCCTGTCCTGTAATCGACTTTGGAAGAGATTGTCCCTCCGAAGGATAAAATCGAAACATTTGGAAGCCCTTTTTTATGCCCTATTTTGTGCTTTTCCTCTTTCTTTTTTTCGTATTTCCTTACAACTTCGATTTTCTTGATTTTGAGGTTTTCAATCCCGATGTTATATCCGCTCTCCAGCTTGATTATAGTGTGGTCTTTGTCGAAAATCTCGGGCCTTGGCATAAGAATTCCCTCGAAAGTTTCGTCCTGAGCGTGAATTTTTACAGTATCCCCAAATTCTGGTTTCATAACTGGAAAAATAGGACGATTTTATTTAAAACTTGCTATCTTCCATGCACAAATCTAAAAATTTTTAAGTGCGGCCAGATTCTTGCTTATTACCTGGTTAGGAGTATGCAAACAGAAAGGCCCAATTCAATTAAAGAGAATATGTTAAGGAAGATACTTTTCAATAAGCCGATTGCAAAATTCTTTTTTGTTATCCCGATATACATAGTGCTCGCAATCCTCGTGGAAAGGCTTGAAGAAACGCACCCTGTCAGGCTGACAATAACGGTGCTGCACGTCATAATTGCAATTTACTTTATTCTGCTGATGATTCACATTTTAAGGCACTCTATCAGGCAGCTCATGAAATCAAAAAACTTATTTGCATTGATAAGAACCTACATGATATTCCTGCTCGGGATAATACTTATTTTCACAACCATATTTAACCTGACGGAAATCAGCAGGACAGGATACCTGACTTACGGCAAATGCTCGGACAATTTTCGCCCCGATATGCTCAAATCTGACGCAGACAGGTCCCGGGGATTTTTCTATTTCACTGCAGTAACTTTCTTCACTATTGGTTATGGGGATATATGTCCCATGGGAATGGCAAAGTTTGTCGCTCTGGCAACCGCATTTGTAGGGCACCTGGTTTCGGTGATATTGGTTGCCCTCATACTTTACAATTTTCTAGACGCCAGAAAAAACGGAAAAAAATGACTGGCAACATTGCTGGTTGAGGAGCACACAAGTAAAACAGAAATTCACCCCATGTATCCCGGCTTTTCATCAAGCATCTGCTTTGCCCTTGCCGCCGATAATTGCTCCTGCAGTTCCTCGTAGTATTTCTCGACATCTTTCGTCACAGATGGCCTTACCTTGTTCAATGCAAGCGCGAAATGGCGCGGATAAATTTCTTTTGAATCGATATTTTCCCTCAATACCAATATAGCCGCTTCCCTGCAAACGGCTTCTATATCGGCTCCGACATATCCTTCTGTTCGTTTTGCAAGAGTCCCCAGCAAATCGTCTCTTGTCTTTATTTCAATGCCATCAAACACTGGCTTTTGGGTTTCTTCTTCCGTCTCAGT
>CAZGTJ010000019.1:3692-11125 GCA_964528545.1 uncultured Methanosarcinales archaeon | reverse complement strand
CTTGCTTCTGCCCCTTTTTCCACATCGCTGTTATTGCTATTCATTTTATTTCCATCTTTATTATCTGCCCGATCTCCTCTTTCGACACTGCACACCCGTTAATCTTGACTCCCCATAACAGGCCGTCAAGCAGGTTTCTTCTGGGGTCTGGAATCGATGTAAGGTACTTGTCAAGAATCCCGTACTCATAGGCAACTGTGACAAGTTCTGCAGACCTGATTACCTGGATTCCCCTTGTCAAGTTTCTGAATTCTTTTAAATTACTTTCGTTAATTGATATATGCGTATGAAGAGTTCTGCTTAGTATGTCTGCAACAACTTTGGAGTTTTCAATCAACAGCCTCGTGGTTTTCTCGTCAACAACAATCGCATTTGAATTCAATTTCGAAGCAGCTATGATAACAGACATCTCTGCAAAGTGCACAATTTTTATGTAATTATTGTATGCCTTAAATATCTGGTTTGCAGTATTTAGCAGGCTTGGGGTTTTTTGTGCTATCTCGCTGTCATTTATCACCTCAATTGTTCTGTCGTCAATAAGCTTTTGTATCTGGATGGCCTCAAATTTGAACTTTTTTATCTCGAATGGCCTGTCCACAAGCTCCCTTTTTACAGAATCGGTTATGTAAAAGCTCCCGTTGAATTTTTTCTTTAGCGGCTCGAGGATTTGCAGCATATTGTTTATCGCCAAACTTATTATCGGCCCGGCATCAAGGACAATGGATTTCATGAGAACATGCTCCTTGCATTTTTTACCCTTTTGGATACATTGGTAGAATCGTTGAATTGGTCGACAAATGTTGTTTTTCCGACATAATGCATAAGCTCCCAGCGAGATATGCCAAGAACCTCGGCCGCCCTCGCAACAGAAATGCCGTGCTCGCATAGCTTGCAGCCTTTCTTTATCTGGGCCTGATTTATAACCTCATAAATATACATTCTCATCTTGTTGTCCAAAGTCCGTATGTAGTTAAAGATTTCCCTGATGGATTTTCGGAACTGGTCGTCCTGATTGGATTTGATAAATATCAGCGACTGGTTAATCATGCCTAATATCTTGTCATAATTCAGGTTGCCTCTCTCGAGCACCTTTGAAATGGAGTAGATAAGCACGGCCACGGAAACAGAGTCCTCGTCCTGGAAGATGCTTGCGTTGTGTACCACATGGTTGCTTAGCTCCTTAACATTCCCCAGGCCCTTTTCTTCCCTTACCCGCAGAATTACGGTCAAATCGCTTAGGACCTCAATTATGTCCCTTTTTATTATGTCCTGCATTCGAAATTCTGATTTTTTTATTTATATAAACGTTTTGTTTTTATAAGATTGTTTGTTGAAAATCAGTAGCTTCATGTCCCAAGAACTTTCATCACACTTTTTTTCGCTTCTTCATCACCCTGCACAAGCAGTTTTCCATTTTTGTACAAGATAATTGTGCAGGGGCCTTTCATAATTGCCAATTCGTGCTCTGATTTTGGCTGCTGGAAATGGAATCCAAATTCTTCGAGTTTTTTCAAGTCCTCCAAAGTGTGGCTTTTGTGCTTTTGCTCCTCTTTTAGGAATTGGCCAAAATCCGATAAGCTTTTCTGGAATTTTTTATTGACTAGCTCTTGATATGGGAACCAGCTTTTCCTGAATAAAGTAGGGAATTTCTCAAAATTTTCTTTGAGAAATTCCACAGTTTTGGGGTCGGACATGTAGCCGGAGCCAAAATCTATGCCTATTTGCTTTTTTATTTTCTCGATTTCATTGTCCCTTGTGACTTTCGCGAGAATTGATGCTGCAGACACAACAGGGTAGTTTAAGTCAGCTTTGTGTTCGAATACCAATCTAATTTTTTTGTTATCTAATTTTTTTAGAACGTAATCTTTATAATTTTTCAAATTCGGGCTGGGGCTATCGACAATTGCCTTGTCCGGGCACAATTCATTAAGAATTTTTGCGGTATTTGTTGCCTCAAGCCAGTTTAAGTTCAAACCGTCGTTGCCGTTTACAGCATTATCTATTTCGTCTACTCCAATCACTATGATTTTATATTTTTTGACTATATTCAGGATTTTGTCAAACAAGAATTCTCTTTGCTCTTTTGATAAGAGTTTTGAATCCTTTACATCAATGTCTCTTAATTTAACCTCGTCGCTATCTTCGATTAGAATTCCGCACATTACGAGGGGGCCTAAAATAGGTCCACGGCCGGCTTCGTCAATACCGCAGATCAGCATTTTAGAAACAGAATCTTGTTTGTTTATAAAAATTGCGACTGAAATAGTAGCGGGGGCTAGATTTGAACTAGCGACCTATGGGTGCCTCCGAAATGCTTATGAGCCTTCCGCTTTCATCAGAAATCTGATGGAATCATCGGGCACTCCTGGCTGCCCTACCCCGCTATAACAAAAAAGAAACTAAGTTTGTTTATAAACGTTACTGACAATATTTAGAATTCCTTTAGCGCATGTGCGGCTGAATGACACTTGCCCTGTTTCCTTCCGTGTCGATAAAAGAAACATAAAGGCCAACTCCAGGAATATCCATCGGCTCTCCAAGCACTTTGCCGCCCGAAGCATTGATTTTTTTAACATGCTCTTTGATGTCATCAACCGCTATGACGACAGAAGGACACGGCGCGTCCGCGGTCTTTTTGCAAAAGCCGCCATTTATGCGGCCTGGCTCTTTAGGGAATTGCGTTTTTTGATCCCTTTCGGTGGTGGAAACAACTACATAGTCTCCCATATCAGGACCCATCTGTTCGGTCTTCCAGCCAAAAACTTTTGTATAGAACTCCATCATCCGCTTCCTGTCCTCAGCAGGCATTTCAAAATGGACAACTGGATTCATTTTCATGTTGAAGCGTTATTTTTTGAAATTTATAAAGATATCTATCTCATGGGTTTTTACCCAACAGTTCTTTGTAAATATCCTCCTTTTGCATTTGTCTTATTTCCCCGACTTTCAGGTTCTTTAAGATTAATCCGCCAATGGATTCTCTTCTTAAATACATAACTTTGTTCCCTACTGCCTCAAACATTTTTCTCACCTGCCTTTTCTTGCCTTCCTTAACTGATATAAACACCTCTGTTTCATTCTTCATTCTTATTTTTGACCGCAGTGTTTTGTATTCAGTTTCCTCGTCTTTTATTCTGACTCCTCTTTCAATCACCTTTATTTCTTCCCGGTTAATTGGCTTTTCAAGAGAAACATAATAAGATTTTTCAATATCGCTTTTCGGCTGGAGTACAAGATTTGACAAAGCTCCATCGTTTGTAATTATCAGCAACCCCTCGGTATCCCTATCCAGCCTTCCGACGGAAAATAGTGACAGGATTTCTTCCTTTGACAAATCCAGCTTGTCAAGCAGCTCGTAGATATTTTTTTCCTTGAGTGATTTTTGGGCTACGTAGCCTGCTGGCTTGTTCATCACAAAATACAGCTTTCTTGCCCGCTTTGATTTTTCCCCATCAATCATTACCAATGATTTTTTTGGGTTGAAGAAATAATTAGGATTCTTAATAACTTCGCCATCAATCGTTATTTTTCCCTCCTCGATTGATTTTACAGCTTCCCACGATTTCTGGAACTTTCCGGTTTTCATTAGAAACTGCCTTAATGATGTTTTCTTGGACATATTTTTGCATTAGAAGCATGCAATAATAAATCTATTGGAAATTTATTTTATCTCTTTTCAAGAATCTGGATTTTCCCGTACAGCTCAATAAAAGTCACAACATCCCCTTCTTTTAATTCATTGAAAATCTCCGGAGATGCATTGGCGTCTAAAGTTTCATAGGTTACCATGTCCATCAATTGGGCGGCGTTATGCGATTTCGAAATTATCTGGCCCTGCTTTCTGATAATGTCCAAAATTTCGACCTTGTCTGTGTGTGACAAATTGACTGTTTTTTCTCCCTTGTCCTTCAATCCCTGATAGAAAATCTTTAATTTTGAGTGGGAATGCGTTCCGACTGCAACAACCTCTTTCCTTGTTACCCTTACAGGCTCGCTGTTCATCATGAAGTAAGAACCTTTTTGAAGTTCAGTTGCAACTGCCATGCCCTTAATGGAATTTAACTTTTATTTAACCTTTTCCATAAAATAAAACGCCGAGGGGGAGATTTGAACTCCCGAGTCCTTGCGGACACTGGATGTTTGCAATGGCATAGTAGGTTTCTGACAAACACAAAGTTTGTAGCAATCCAGCGCTATACCAGGCTAAGCGACCTCGGCACAAGGCTTAGTTTACAACGAGCCTTTATAAAATTTGTTGATTTAAAAATATTTTTTTTGACAATAATAAATATGTTACAAAGAACAAAGCTTATAAATAAACAAAAAAATTTCCTGTCATGAAAAAGCTGGCGGTTTTACTGCTTTTATTGGCGGTTCCAATTGCTTATGCAGACTGGAATTATAACAGCAAGGAAGTTACAACGCAAATTAATATCCATTCCGAGTCCGATATTCTTGAAAGAGGCCCAGGTGCGTATGTTGATACCGCCTCTGTCAATCTTACTTTTTTTCCGAGGGATACAAGCACGCAGGATGTTTTGGAGTTCCAAACAAACCCTTATGCAGAGCAATCAGAAAAAGCCCTTGTTTTCAAGTGGCAAAACCCATCCAGCCTGAATTTTGAGGTGTATGCAGAAGTTAAGACGATAAATGAGATAATTCCTGTAAGGGAAAAAATACTATTCCCTATAAAAGATATTCCAAAAGAGCTTGTTGTTTATACGATGCCAAGCGCGACAATCGATTCGGATGACGATGACATAATAAGGCTTGCATCAGAAATCGCCGAAGGGGAGGATGACTTGTACGAAGCAGTGTTTAAAGTTGCAGACTGGACAAAAAACAACATCAATTATAACTTGAGCACGCTAACCGCTGATGTGAGCCAAAAGGCTTCCTGGGTTTTGCAAAACAAGAAGGGAGTTTGCGATGAATTAACTTCATTATTTATTGCAATGCTTCGCTCACTTGGAATCCCGGCAAGATTTGTTTCCGGAATATCTTATACGAATTCTGAGCTTTTCACAGAAAAATGGGGGCCGCATGGGTGGGCGGAGGTATATTTTCCAAACCACGGATGGATTCCATTTGACGTCACTTACGGGGAATTTGGGTGGATTGACCCGACACATATCAAATTCAAGGATTCGATTGATTCAGACGAGCCGTCAACTTATTTCCAGTGGCTTGGAAGAAACGCCGATATCGAAACAGGAAAGCTTGAAATAAAAACAGAATTAAAAAACTCCAAAGGAAATTTTGCGCCTGCATTGGGGCTTGATGCAGATGCCATGCACAAGTCCGTCAGCTTCGGCTCTTACAATTTAATCGAGGCAATTGTCGAGAACAAAAATGATTTTTACTATTCAACTGAACTTTACGTAAACAGGCCAGCGGAAGTTTTAATAGTTGGAAGTGAAGTGAAATCAATTTTGCTTCGCCCTTACGAGAGGAAAAAAATTTACTGGATTGCAAAAGTTTCCAATCTAAACAAGGCGTATACTTACACGTTCCCGGTTGCGGTCAAGACCATAAATAATATTTCGTCTGAAACGAGCTTTGCTTCAGACATAAGGGCAAAAAGCACGTCACTGCAGGATGTGCAGAAAATTGCCAGCCTTATTGATGAGGAAGGGGAAAAAACATACTCTGGAAATGTTGACCTGATTTGCGATTCCGCAAAGCTGGAATATTATAATTACGAGGACATTAGATTGGACTGCCGTGTCAAAAATACCGGAAACGTGTATCTTGAAAACCTGAAGCTTTGCCACGAGAATGACTGCGAAAATTTTAATCTCGGGATTTCGCAAACAAAGGGCAAAACTTTCAAAATTGTAAAGGTCGGGCAGGTAACATTGCAAAATAATCTTGTATCTAAATCAAAAATTCCTGAAATTATAATCAAGGACGAGCCGAAGATCAGCATAGAAATTGTTGAAAAGCCGGAACAGGTTTTTTATGATAAAAACTTTACGGTTTCTTTCCTGATTAAAAAGGAATCAGGATCAAATCCAAAAAATATTCTTGTGCTGTTTGATTTAAATGGCGTGCAGAGGAAATGGAATTTTGATGAGATTAGAGGGGACAGGCAATTCATCCTAAGCTTCCAGGGCAGGCAGCTTGAATTCGGGGAGAATAATTTCAAGATTGATGCATTCTACCTTAATGATTTGGGGAAAAAGTACAGCAACAGCGAAGGTTTTGAAGTAAACTTCACAAACGTTACAATTACACAGAGGATTGTGCTTATGCTTAACTCTTTAGGAAACATGGGCTCAAAGTCGCTTATCATGCTGTCCGTTTTCGCTGCTGTTTTATTTGTTTTGGCTATTTTAATAGTTTTTAAGGCAAAGGAATAGATATTATTTTCTATAATGAATATAAATATTTTAAGTAACTTAATATTATATTTCTATATAGAAAATAAAGATTTAACCAAAGTTTTAAATATATCAGAGATATATGGCTTTTATGGAGCCAAAGGAGCAGTTTGACAAAATCGTCCCTGACACAAGCGTAATAATAGAAGGGCTTTTATCAAATAAGATAAGGGATAGCCAGATAAAGTCAAATGAAGTCATAATTCATGAAGCAGTAATTGCAGAGCTTGAGCACCAGGCTAATGAAGGCAAAGCAATAGGGTTTTTAGGCCTGGATGAAATAAAAAGAATCAAGGAGATTTCTTTAGAAAAGAATTTCACTTTAAGTTTCAAGGGCGCAAGGCCAAAGGCAACTGAAATAAGGCACGCTTCTTTGGGAGAAATTGATGCACTTATAAGGCAGCTTGCTTTTGACGAGGATGCAACATTAATTACGTCGGACAAGGTGCAAAGCGAAGTTGCGATTGCAAAAGGGATGAAAGTTGTCTACCATCGAAGGCCGGATAAGGGGCTTCGAAAGCTCAAGCTTGAGAGGTTTTTTGATGAAACAACAATGTCGGTCCATCTAAGGGAAAATGTCCCTCCTTACGCAAAAAAAGGAAAACCTGGGGCGTGGGAGCTCAAGGAATTAAGAAAATCTCAACTAAAGCAGGAAGAAATTCAGGACATCTCGAGAGAAATTATCGAGGACGCCAAGCTTCGGAAGGACGGGTTTATTGAAATCGAAAGGCCCGGCTCAACAATAGTTCAGCTTGGGACATTTAGAATTGTCGTAACAAAACCTCCTTTCTCTGACGGATGGGAGATAACGGCGGTCAGGCCGGTCAAGAGGCTGAATTTGCAGGATTATAATTTAAGCGAAAAGCTAATGAAAAGAGTCTCAGAGCAGGCTGAAGGAATTCTTGTTGCGGGAGCTCCTGGCATGGGGAAGACAACTTTTGCACAGGCGCTTTGTGAGTACTATGCTTCCCAAAACAAAATCGTGAAGACGGTCGAAGCCCCCCGTGACTTGGTTTTGCCAGAAAGAATTACGCAATACGCAATTTCATA
>CAZGTJ010000019.1:0-3682 GCA_964528545.1 uncultured Methanosarcinales archaeon | reverse complement strand
CGGGGATGCGCAGGAAATCCATGACATTCTTTTGCTTTCAAGGCCGGATTACACTATTTTTGACGAGATGAGAAACACAGATGATTTCAGATTATTTGCAGACTTAAGGCTTTCTGGAGTTGGAATGGTCGGAGTTGTGCACGGAACGTCTCCGGTAGACGCAATCCAAAGATTTCTTGGAAGGGTCGAAATGGGAGTTATTCCTCAGGTTGTCGATACCGTAATTTTCATAAAAAATGGCATTGTGTTTAAGGTGCTTGCGGTCGCGATGACTGTCAAAGTGCCATCGGGAATGATAGAGGCAGATTTGGCAAGGCCGGTTGTTGTAATTACCGATTTTGAATCAAACAAGCCAGAATATGAAATTTACAGCTACGGCGAGCAGACTGTTGTTGTTCCGGTGCAAATGCAGAAAGAAAAGAGAGGAGCGCACAAGCTTGCAGAGGCAACAATACTTGCGGAGTTCAAAAAATACTCAAGAAATGTTGAGGTTGAAGTCCTATCGGACAATAAGTGCATAGTCCACGTTCCAGAAGCCGACATCGCAAAAATCATAGGAAAGCAGGGCTCTAATATCACAAAAATCGAGGAGAAGCTTGGCATTGGAATTGATATAAAGAGCCTTGATGAGAAGTACGAAACAAAGGGAATTTCAAAAACAGGGCAGGAAGTACCTTTTAATATCAACTACAAGAAAAACCATTTGATGATCGAACTCGGGATGGACATGCAAAACAGGGAAGTTGATGTTTACATTAATGACGAATTTTTGCTTAGCGCAAAAGCTGGAATGACCGGCATTATCAAAATCAAGAAAAATAATAATATTGGGCGAAGGCTTCAGGAAGCAATGGGCAGGAAAGAGAAAATCCGATTTCTTATTTAGCTTCCCTGAGTTCTCTCGCTATATCTTTAGGTCTTTTAGGTATTACTTGCCAACCTGAAAATGGAATTGAATAAGGTGCTCCATGTCTTGGTATTTCTCCAGGACTCATTTCAATGTGAAAGCGATAATAGTCGTCCACTGGATTAGTTGCGCGGCTTGGGCGAGGGCTGGTATACCTCCAATTATCGGTGTGGTATTTATTGGGAGCAGAATGCAACGCTACGTGCACTAGCTCGTAAAACCTCTGGCCTTTCGCAGCAACAATCATGATTCTCTTAATACAATCATGAATCAAAAAAGCCAGGTCCTTGACCTGGGCGTTATTAAGCTGAGTTACCCTTGATATGTTTCCATTGCCATTGGCACGCATAGCGATTTTAATATGCTGCGGGTCAAGAGGAGCATAAGGCACAAATCCAACAAAATCTCCCCTTCCACCAACAAGTCTGTTTTCTTCATTAAAACCTGTGGATATCTCATATCGTATTACATCATTGTATTTTACCTTCTCCCTCATTTCCAAATATTCCTTCGCAGCCTTGACTTCATCATCAATTGAAGGCGGCACAACATTTGTTGCCAGCAGTCTCCCATTGAGTTTTTTGTTAAATATGTCATAAGAAGCGTATGTATAAAACTGCGCAAGTGACTCGTGGTTGAGAGCACGCTCTTGAAGTTCAAATGTTCTGGATATGAACGTGTGCAGCAATTCTTCCAAAGCTGAGCCACTTAATTCCGATTCTTTAATCCTTTCATCGGCGCCTGTGGTAAAGATTCTAGTGTTGAATTCTTCATCCAGTTCATTTAGGGCTCGGTCTTCAACAAAAAAAAGCGGGTGTTTTGGACTGAAAACTTTACCAGTTTTTGTTGGAATTGGAGTTCCATCAATGTCTGTATGTAAAGAGTATTGGTCACCAATCAAATGGGGTGCAATAATAGTTCCACGACGACCTGTGTCGGTGTCTACGCGTACGTGCGGGAGCATATGGGTTGGACTTTCACTTAGAATATCCAAAGAACTTGCCGTTTGTGTTATCACCATTCTTTTAATTTGTTTATGGAAAGAACTTATATTTATACTTTTCCTCAGAAACATTTTTATAAGATTCCTTAACATTTCAAGGCATGCTGGACATAAAGTTTATACGCGAGAATCGTGATATTGTAAGAAGGGACTTGCAAAAGAGCCATGACAAGGAAAAACTCGAATGGCTTGATGATTTGCTGCAAAAAGACGAAGAGTACAGAAGGTTGCTTCAGGAAAACCAGAAATTAAGGCGGAGAAGAAACGATATTACTGACGAAATAAATATCCTTAAGAAAAAAGGCGAAGATTTCAAGGATAAAATACAGGAAGCCAAGGACTTGCCAGAAAAGATAAAGCAAAGCGATGAAAAAACACAGGCGCTAAAGGAAAAAATTGATTATTACTTGATGAGGCTTCCAAACATTCTTCACGAATCTGTTCCTTACGGGAAGGATGCAAGCGATAATGCTGTTGTAAAGCAGTGGGGAGATAAAAGAAAATTTGATTTTGAGCTCAAATCCCACGGTGAATTGCTTGAGGGTTTGGGGCTTGCTAATTTTGACAAGGCGTCAGAAGTATCGGGCCATGGGTTTTACTATCTTATGGGCGATATTGCGCTAATGGAGCAGGCGCTTGTTCATTTTGCAATCGGGCTTCTTTCAAAAAAGGGATACAAACTTGTGCATCCTCCGTTAATGCTTAGAAGAAAGCCGTACGAAGGGGTTACCGACCTGAAGGATTTTGAGACAATGATGTACAAGGTAGATGGGGAAAACTTGCTTTTGATTGCGACTTCCGAGCATCCGATTGCGGCATTGCTGATGAATGAAGTCCTTGACGAAATGCAAATGCCAATAAAAATGGTTGGATTTTCCCCTTGCTTTAGAAAAGAGCTTGGAAGCCACAGCATCGATACAAGGGGAATTTTTAGAGTGCATCACTTTAACAAAATTGAGCAGTTCGTTTTTTGCAAGCCTGAAGAATCGTGGAAATTTCACGAAGAGCTTTTGAAAAACGCGGAAGAAATTTACCAAAAACTTGAGATTCCTTACAGAATCGTTAATATCTGCACCGGCGACATCGGAATCGTTGCTGCGAAAAAATACGACATAGAGGCATGGTTTCCAAGAGAGAATTTATACAGGGAAGTTGTTTCCTGCTCAAACTGCACTGCTTACCAGGCAACAAGATTGAACATAAGATATTCGAGGGGAAACGAAAGAGAGTATGTCCATACTTTAAACAGCACAGCAATTGCAACAACAAGAACAATAAGGGCAATTGCTGAAAATTACCAAAACAAGGACGGGACAATTAATGTCCCTAAGGTCCTGCAGAAATATATCGGCAAGAAAGTGATAGGGAAAAAAGAATAATTTTTATAAACTATATCCATAAAATGTTATAAAATGGCAAAACTAAGCGGGTGGACCTACATTGTCGTAGGCATTTTTGTCTCTGCCGTATCGTACAAAGTGAACTACGAAAAATTCATCTTCTTTTTTTACTTCGGGCTGCTTTTTGCAATAATCGGAGTTGTAAGATTGGGGATAAACTTTATGAAAAGCAAAAGCCCCCTTGAAGAAGAAAAAGCTGCTGAAAAGCCATACGGGCAAAGCAGGCATAATTATTCTCCTGCGAGAACTTCCCAGCATCCATCACAGCATCATAGTGTAAAATACTGCCAGAACTGCGGGAATGCCGCTGGAATTCATGATAATTTCTGCTCGAGATGCGGCGCAAGAATCTGATTTTGCATAAAATATCAC
>CAZGTJ010000018.1:3096-11160 GCA_964528545.1 uncultured Methanosarcinales archaeon | reverse complement strand
GCTCGAAAGCTTGCTGTCTTATCCAAGCAGCGATGATTTGGCAAAGCTTGCTGCAAAATCCTGCCCTTCATACAACGTCCAAAATGACCTGATAATAATAATGGACAATTACCAGGATTATTGCACTAAAGAACAGGATGGCGTTATAAGAACAAACTCGCAGTCAGTAATATTCAAAAACCTTTCACACGCGTTTACGGACGAAGCCTTTGGGGATTTCTGCAGTTATGTCCTGACGCCAAAACAATTCACTGACGAGATAATAAAAGCCCTGACTCCGCCCGAGATTACTGCGGACTTGGCGGACAATCTAACTTACAATGAGACTTCACTAAAGCTATCGTATGAAATCTCTTCAGCAAATTATCCTGTAAATTACTCGGTATTGGTCGAGAATGCTATCGTTAAGAATGAAGTGATAAATGAGAATATTTCAGATTCGGTCGTGCTTGAACTGGCAAACGGGTCAAATGCGGTGCTAATAGAAGCCCAGGACAAGAACAAAAATTATGCGTACATCCCCCTTTTGATAAATGTTAGCCTGGAACAAAATGAATAAAAAAATTATTTTGCAGGTTTTAATGGCATTGCTTATGATTAACATAGCAAGCGCTGAAAAGTATTTTGTTTTAGACGTCAACAATTTCCTCGGATCTGTAACTTTCAACAGCATAAGCCTGAGGGAGATAGACGCTCCCGTAAAAAATTCCCATAATTCTGGGTTTTCAATAAGAACTATGTCGTTTGATGAAAAGGAGCTAGGACTGGTTTATTACGGCATGGACGAGAACAAGAATTACATTATTTATATTCCGTACAGCGAAAATGCAGCAAGAATTACCGTGACAAATCCCCAGTCATCTACAATAATGGATATCGATGTCAGCAGCTATGCCGACACCTGCGGAAATGACATTTGCGAGGGCCATGAGTCGTACGAGAGCTGCACAAAAGACTGCAAATCTGGAGGGAGTGATGATTTTTGCGACAAAATTGGCGATAACATCTGCGACCCGGACTGCTCTCCAAAGCTTGACTCCGACTGCAAAGGTAATGCAGCCCAGAACCAGGAAAATAAAACAAAGGCATCGACTTCAGCCCAGAGCACTCCAAAGAAAACAGCCACAAAAAAGCCTGCGGAGCAAGAGCCGGATTACTTGGCTTGGGTTTTTGCGGCATTTGGGCTTTTGATAGGTTTCCTTCTTTTGGTTTTGTGGGCATTTACAAAGAGAAGAGAGAACAAGATGGCTGAATCGCTGAAGCCTTACGTAAGCGAGAGCATGAGGAGAGGCTATGACTCGCAACAAATCAAAGATTCGCTGTTAAGGGCAGGATACGCTGAGAAAATAGCTGACAAGGCATTAAAATTTACTTAACCTTTGCGCCATCTGAAACTTTTTCGGCTTTAATTATTTCATTGTCCGTTTTCAGCTCCTTACCGCTAAAAACAACTTTTGAATCCTGCACGGCCAACTCCAGTTTTGCAAATTCGCTGTAGGTAATCTCGCCTGCCGAATTTTCCAGCCCTTCAAAATAAACAGCGTCTCCGGGACCGCTTTTTTCTGCCGTCAGCAGTCCGACATTTGTTCCGTCGTCTCCTGCAAGAAGCATGCCCTGGCTTTCAACCCCTCTTAATTTTGTAAATTTAAGGTTTGAAATTAGCACAATCAATTTGCCCTTTAGCTGCTCAGAAGTGTAATACTGCCTTAATCCTGCAACCAATTGCCGCTTCTCGGAGCCCAAGTCAAGCTGCAGAACATAAAGCCTGTCTGCATTCGCGTGATCCCTGACGTCGAGAATTCTTGCGATTTTCAGATTCAGTGGAAATGTTGGGTTTTGCTCTTTTACATCATCAATCTTCCTGACCAGAATTTCATCCTTTCCTATCTTGTGGTTTTTCAGCTCAAAATTTATATCGCTCCAAGCGAGATTGCTTACATTTAACTGGTTTTGCAGATTTGATGAAAATTCCGGAAGGACTGGCTGGATTAAAATACCAATGTTCTTTGCAATGTTCACGCACAATCCCAATATTTTATGGGTTTGCTCTCTGTTTTCCTTTATTAATTTCCAAGGCTCGTTGTCCTGGAAATACTTGTTTCCGATCGAGGAGATATGCAAAACGTCCTTTAGCGCTTCGCTAAAGTTCAGGCTTTCATAATTATCCCTTACTTTCCTGATTAATTCAAGAATGTCGTTGATTATCAAGGCGTCGTCGTCAATTTCAGCTATTTTCCCTTCGAAGTTCTTGTTTGCAAAGCTAAGGACACGATAGCAGAAGTTTCCAAGATTTGCAGCTAATTCCTTGTTGACCCTTTCAACCAACAGCTCTTCTGAATACTCCCCATCACCCTCAGGAGGCATTGCGCCCAATATATAGAAGCGGAACTGGTCAACCCCATACTTGCCTATCTGCTCAAACGGCCCAATCACGTTGCCGATCGATTTCCCCATTTTGCGCCCTCTTGAAAGTATAAACCCGTGAACATACAGTTCTTTTGGAAGCGGGATTCTGGCGGAAAGGAGCATAGCAGGCCAGAATGCTGCATGAAACCTCAGGATGTCTTTTCCTATGATATGGACGTCTGCAGGCCAGTGCTGCCTGAACTTTTCCTCGTCTCTTCCATAGCCAACGCCGGTGATATAGTTTGACAGCGCATCGCACCATACATACATCACATGGTCCTCGTCACTTGGAACGCTGATTCCCCACGGCAAAGACGACTTTGGCCTTGAGAAGCTGATGTCCTCGGCATTTCTCAGGAAAGATAAAATCTCGTTTTTTCTTGTTCGCGGGACTATCCTGTATTCATCCGACTCTATTTTTTTTGCTACTTCATTTTTGTATTTTGAGAGCCTGAAAAAGTAATTTTCTTCCTCGACAGTTTCAATTTCTCTTGTCGGGTGGTTAGGGCACTTTTTATTCTCAAGCTCCTTTTCGGTCTTGAAGGCCTCGCACCCGGTGCAGTAGAGGCCCTTGTAGCGCTGCTTGTAAATATCGCCGCTTACAACAAGCTCGTTCCAAAGCTTGATCGCGCCGGGGTAATGGATGCCTTTGTCAGTTGTCCGAACGAAATAATCATAGGAAATGTTTAATTTTTCAAATAATTCCCTGAAAACAGCCACGTTCTTATCGAGAAATTCCATTATATCAGTTCCCTGCCTTCTTGCAGTCTGCCAGTTCTTGAGCCCGTGCTCGTCTGTTCCGGTTTGAAAATAAACGTCTTTTCCAAGAAGCCTGTTGAACCTGGCAAATGCGTCTGCCTGTATTATTTCAGGGGCATGGCCTAGATGAGGAGTCGAATTAGGATATGCTATCGCTGTCGTGATGTAATACTTTTTTGCCATAGCCAAAGTTAATGCGCATTGTTTTTAAATCTTTATGCGCTTTGCCAGCGCTTATTTTCCCATTTACTAATCACGAAGCGGCACAAAATATTTATATACTCCCCGCAGTATATCCCTTTTATGGAGAACAAAAAGCTTGGATTTGTGATACTTTCTATCAGTGCAGTGGCTTCAATTCTGGCTTTTGGTATAATGAGCGCCCTGGGAAGGCAGACCACGGCATTGAGCTGCTATCCTACAGCGGAGTGCCAAAGAGTTGAATCTCTGGTCAGCATGTCGCATGTTGCAGTCGGGCTGATTTCGTTTATGGCGGCACTTGGAATTTATCTTTTGTTTTTCAGCACAAGCGAGGAAGCAATCCTGAAAAGGCTTGAGCAGGAAAAAAACATGAAAATAGAGCAGGACAAATTCGAGCTTGTCCTGAAGTCCATGGATGACAATGAGAAGAAAGTGCTTAAAGCAATAAAGGAGCAGGATGGCATCACCCAGTCCACATTAAAATTCAGGACAGACTTGTCAAAGGCAAAAGTTTCCCAGATATTAACTGATTTTGAGAAAAAAAACCTCGTTAGGCGAGAGGAAAAAGGCAAGACTTTTTCCGTTTTCTTGGCCGATAATTTTTAATTATTGATTTCTTCTAAAATTTTGAATGCCCTGAAACTGCAATCAGAAAGTATAGGGAGGCAAACAGCAAATTCATTTTTTGGTATTTTAAACTCAAGTCCAGTTCAAAAAATAAGCCATTCCCGCATAGAAACTTATTTAAACAAATATTTATCCTCCTGAGAAACGGTGATCAGATGAAGCTAAGCAAATTGATTACGGCAAAAGGTTTGATTTTTTTGATGATATTCAGCGTTTTGGTGTTTGTAGGCGATAGGGTTAATTTCTCAAGGCTTGTAGGGGCTGACAGCCAGTTTTTTACATTATTCCAGCTTTTCGGGCCGATCGCAGGAGCGTTTCTTGGCCCGGTTGTCGGGGTTTTAAGCGTTTTGATTGCCGAAGCCGCAAGCAAGATAGCAGCTGCAAATTCACATTCCTTGGCAGCGGTTGTGAAAACATTCGATATTGTTACACTATTAAGATTGCTGCCGATGCTTTTTGCGGCATGGTATTTTGGAACCAAGAAGGACAAAACCAGCATCCTGGTCCCGATTATTGCTATTGCTCTCTTTGTTTTGCACCCGGTTGGAAGGCAGGTTTGGTATTTCTCATTGTTCTGGACAATACCCATTATAATAAAGATGCTCCCAAAGAAATATTCCCAAAGAGTGTTCTTAAAGAGCATGGGCGCAACATTTACAGCGCACGCTGTCGGAGGCGCAATGTGGAACTACATTGTCCCGATGACGCCCCAAATGTGGATTGCACTAATTCCAATTGTGATATTCGAAAGGCTTGTTTTTACGGCGGGAATTTCAATTTCTTATGTTGGCGTAAACAATTTGCTTGATAAAATCAAAATCAAGAACAAGTCAGATTACGTCAATGTGGACAAAAAGTATGCAATGCTCAGGCATTCTGCCTGATTTTTTCTTTATTCCCTGGCTAAAGGGTGCTTTTTATCAAATTCCATATTTCCCCTTATACGGTCAGGTGTCGGGTCATAATCAATTATGTCCCCTAAAAAACCCAGACTCATTCCAAACAAATAATTGATTAGATTCTCCAGTTTTTCAGTTGGATTCGGATAGTGGACATAAAAATTGTTAACGGGCTTCGATGGGTCTTTTAGCCTTCCCGTGTATCCATAATTAATTAGTTTGGAGTTTCCTATTCTCGGGCATTCTGTGTTATAATCAATTCTGACGTATGACGCTCTTAGTTTTCCCATGCGCGATTCAAAACGGCTTTTCACTTCTATGTTTCCAAGCGGGTAGTAAATCCAGAAATGAGGCTCAGTCGGCATCGGCCCAGAGTCTGTTTCAGGGTTTTGCTCCACTATGGAAATGGAATTTTCACTAAAAAAAGCTATGCCTGACACATACCCTTCATAATCCCTGGTAGGGACTGCCCTCCATCTCTCACTTTTCAGCTCACCATGGATTTCCGCATAAATCCTGTCTGCATTCTGCTCCAGCGAGTATTTGCCAGCGTCTTTGAAAGAACTGCAGTCCATGGCTTGTGCAGTTGCCGGTAGCGCAGCAAGCGACGCAACACAATAAGCCAGCAATTTTTTTCTCATAGGCAAAAGTAATCACGCTTCATTTATAAATTTTTTAATATACAGTGTCTCGACATATGCCATGTCCTTACACACAGGATAAGACTCAGAAAGCTTTAAATAGAACGACTTTTTCTTAATTAACAATTGTTAAGTTAAGGGGATTTTAAATGGATAGTAGTGATGCTGGACTTATTGGAGGAGGAGGCTTAGCAGCCATTGTGGCTACTGCCGTACTTGGACTGGGTCCTATTGGAGCCGCTGCTGCTACTTTAGGCGGTGCGTACCTCGGCCACGAGATAGCCTCAAAAAATTATTCGCCAAATTTGTATAAATGAAGGGGTATTAATGATAGAATCCTTCTTGATAACATCAAGAGAAACTTTGGAAGCAAGCTTGGTTGTCGGCATAGTCCTGGCATATCTTAACAAGACAGGCAACCAAAATTACAGGAAAACTGTTTATTATGGGATTTTCTTTGGGATTCTTGCGAGCACTCTGGCGGCATTCGCATTCACATTTGTTGCAGGAGGCTTTGAAGGAAGAGCTGAAGAGATTTTTGAGGGTACCGCAATGCTTATTGGGGCATTTCTTCTTACCACAATGATTTTGTGGATGATGCGGCAAAGGCACATTGCGAAGGAAATCCACGGGAAAGTGCAAAAGCACCTGACGAAAGAGCAGCCACTGTTTTCACATCTTGGAATTTTCATGCTGATATTTATTGCAATCATAAGGGAAGGGGTTGAAACTGTCATATTCCTGAACGCGGTAAATTATGCAAATGGCATCAATTTTATCGGGGGAACTTTGGGAATAATTATTGCAATTATAATCGGGTACTTGTTTTTTGTCAGCGCAAAGAAAATAAACCTGAAAAAGCTGTTTAACGTAAGCTCTATTTTGCTTATACTATTCGCAGCCGGGCTTGTCGCATATGGGATTCATGAGCTTGAGGAAGCCGGAGTTGTAAGCGGCATTATAAGCCCGCTGTTTGACATTAACCCTGCAGTTAACGCTGATGGAACTTATCCTGCACTGCACGAGAAAGGCATAATCGGAGGCTTCCTAAAGGGATTGTTTGGCTACAACGGGAATCCAAGCTTATTGGAAGTCATTTCCTATGCTTCTTATCTTGGGGTGATTTTCTTTCTGTACAAGAGGGTTGAAAGCTCTAAAATTAAGGCCAGCGCCATTTAATTCATTAGAATGGACACAAGACTGCTTAAAATTCTGGAAGAAGAAACAGCAAAAGAGAAAGCCAAAAAGAAAAAGAAGTCCATTTTTAAAGTTAGAAAAGAAAAATCTGTTATGTATTATTCTGGCTGGGGCAAAGGCAAAAAAGCTGAAGACAAGAGTGAAAGGCAGACCAAGCTCAATTCTTGATAGGAAATTTTTTATAGACATAAAAAAGGACATTTTAAGATGAAACTAAGATTTCCAAAAAACAAAATTGAATTTAGGAAAGAATTAAGTGATTTGGACAAATTTGTCGTAGAGTTCACCTCTATATTAAACAGATTAGGCATAAATTATGTTATTGTTTCCGGCTATGTTGCGATCTTGTTTGGAAGGAACAGGACTTCCGAGGATATTGACATAATCATGGAAAAATTGGACTTAAAAAGATTTAATGTACTGTTCAGCGAGGTAGGCAAAAAGTTTGAATGCATCACGACACATAATCCAAAAGAAGCTTATCATGAGTATCTTTCTAATCACACTTCAATCAGGTTTTCCCGCATAGGGGAATATATCCCGAATATTGAAATTAAGTTCGCCAATGACGAATTGAACCAGCTTGACAGCCTGTCGCTAAACGAAAATATAAAAGTCAAAGTAAATGGGCACGAAATGGCAATCTCCCCCATAGAGCTGCAAATAGCCTTCAAATTTTTTTTAGGAAGCGAGAAGGACATAGAGGATGCCGTTTACCTTTATGAGATATTCAGAGATAAGATCGATTCAAAGCTGCTGCTGGCCTTTGGCAGAAAACTTAATATACTCAATCTTATTAAGAAGCATATAAAATGAATGTTCCCGATATAGATTTGGAAAAATTGGAAAAATTCAAGGAAAAGAATTTTCAAGAGAGGCTGGACTTTATCAGAAAGTACGCCGAATGGGTAAAAAAAACCAGCAACAAGAAATGGAGTTCTCAGCAGAAAAAAATAGTTGATTCTTAAAAGTTCCGAGTTACTACAAGCTATTGATAGGAAATTTTTTATAGACTTGATTGATGTGCTGCATTATGTACACCCAAGAACAGGCTAAAAATAATCTCAAAGGTCTTATAAGGAAATATCACGAAGTCAAGGAAGACGAAGATTATGTTAAGAATGAGAGGCAGGTTTCTGACAGCTTAATAAGGCCTTTCTTTCGCGTTGTTCTTAATTGGGATGTTGATAATGACTTCAGGTCAGAATATGTGCAAGGCGGCAAGAGAGTGGATTACTTGGTCTTTCTTGACGGGATAAGCCAATTTGTCATAGAAGCAAAATCTCTTGCAGAGGATGTAAGGAAAGAACACCCATATTACCAGCAGGCTATAC
>CAZGTJ010000018.1:0-3086 GCA_964528545.1 uncultured Methanosarcinales archaeon | reverse complement strand
AATATGCCAGCTACAAGGAGAAGAAGTTCGCTATATTAACAAATTTCAAGCACTTTGTTGTGCTGGATGCGGAAATTGAAACCGAGCCTTTGAAAGCGGAGGTAGCTTCTTTTGATATAGAGAATTTAACAGAGCATGATTTCGAGATTTTGTGGGCATTCAGCAAGGAGGTGTGGAAGGAAAAATCTGAGTCTAATGAGATTTTGCTTAAGCTGAAGGGAAAGAAAAAAGAAAAGATAAACCTGCAACTGCTCGACAATTTAAAGCAGTGGCGCGAATTGCTGCTTAACAATCTCAAGAAGCATCCGCAGAAAAACAAATACGACTTTGAGAAGGACATGGGCTATATCGAAGAGGAAGCGCAGAAATTCATTGACAGGCTTATTTTCATCTGCTATTGCGAAGACAAGCAGCTCACGGAGGTTGAGCTGAAGCCGATTATAAGCGACAAGGAAAGCGACAGGCATTGGGACAAAAGCGGCTATCTTCTTGAAAGGCTGAGAAAATTATTTGAAATGTACAATCAAAAGTACAACAGCGACTTGTTTGCAAAAAACTGGTGCGATGATTTTTACTTTGATGACGGCGCATTGCTTTCTGTTTTAAAGGATTTAAGGCAGCCAAAAGGAAAACTGCCTTATGATTTCTCTATAATTGAGGCTGACATTCTTGGCAAGGCTTACGAGAATTTTCTTGGGCACATTATTTCAGGGCAGAAGCGATTTAAGGAGAAGGAAAGCAAAGGCAAAAGAAAAGAGATGGGGATTTATTACACTCCAACTTATATTGTTGATTACATTGTGAGGAATACAGTTGGAGAGTACATTAAAGGAAAGGCGTTTTCGAATATTAACAAGGTTAAGATTCTTGATCCAGCGTGCGGCTCTGGCTCGTTTTTGATAAGGGCTTTTGATATTCTAGCTGAGGAAAGCAGGAAAGCGCTTGGACGAGAGCTAAATTACGAAGAAAAGAAAAATTTGATGCTGAACTGCATCCATGGAGTTGACAAGGACGAAAGGGCAGTTGACATCTGCAAATTAAATTTGTCTTTGAAATTGGCAGAAAAAGGCCAACTGCCTGAGCTTCATAATAATATCAAATGCGGGGATTCCTTGATTGACGATGAAAATATTGCTGGAGATAAAGCTTTCAATTGGAATGAAAAATTTAAATCCATAATGGACAATGGCGGGTTTGATGTGGTGATTGGGAATCCGCCTTACGGGGCTGATTTAGAAGAAAAAGATAGAACTATTTTGGAAAATAAATTTAAACTTGGAAATACCGATACGGCGTGTTTATTTATTGGGTTAAGTATCCTTTTATTAAGGAGTAAAGGAATTAATGGATTTATTGTTCCAAAACCTTTTGTTTATTCTTCAACTTGGGAAAACGTAAGAGAAAAACTTTTGGAAGGATTGACAGAAATCGTTGATTGTTCAAAAGTTTGGAAAGAAGTTAAACTTGAACAAGTGATTTATTTTTTTATTAAAAATAATCCAACAAAGTCTTATAACTCATGCGTTAGAAAAAAAGAAAAAATTGAACACGTTGGAGAAATTAACAAAGATACATTCAGAGAGTTTGGATTTTTGCTTAATGGAATCTCGGATAGAGAATTGAAAATTGGAAGGAAAATAAAAAATGCAGGTATTTCTTTAAATAATTTTATGATTAATCAAAGAGGTGCTATGTATCAAAAAGAAATAACAGATAAAAAATCTGATTTTAAAGTATTAGGGGGGGCACAAATTGGAAGATACTATATTAATAGTGAAATAAAAGGGCATATTTCTAAAAAATTAATTCAAGATGATAAAGCCTATGTTAGAGATAATTCAATTTTAGTTCAAAATATTGTAGCACACATAGAAAATCCTACAAACAATATTAAAATTATAGCAACATTGCCTAAATTTGTAAACACTAAAGATTACATCGTCCTAGATACAATAAATCAACTAAAAAATAAAAATGATTTTGCTTCTGAAGTTACACTGTCAATTCTTAATTCAAAATTGATGAATTGGTATATGTACAGATTTATTTTTGGAAAAGCCATAAGAACAATGCATTTTGATAATTCAGTGACTGATAGGATACCAATTCCAAAAATTGATAAAAATAATCAGCTCCCTTTCATCAACCTTGCCGACAAAATGCTTTCCTTAAACAAAAAGCTTCAGGAAATCGGAGACAAAAGCACTCTGGAAAAAAAGAAAATTGAGGAAGAAATCAAAAAAACAGACAACGAAATAGACGAGCTAGTCTACAAATTATACGGAATAACAGAAGAGGAAAAGAAAATTGTTGAAGAAGCTTTAAAATGAAAAAAGAATTAATAATGCAATTAAAGAAGTCTTTTGAAGAGTCGGCTTATGAAGAGCAGGGCGTTGAGTATTGGCTTGCGCGGGACCTGCAGAAGCTGCTGGATTATGAAGAATGGAGAAATTTTGTCAATGTAATAGAAAAAGCCAAGATTTCCTGCAAGAATTCCGGGCAGAATATTTCTGATCATTTTGTTGATATCAACAAAACGATACCAATGCCCAAAGGGGCAAAAAAAGAAATTGATGATCTGATGCTTACCCGCTATGCCTGCTACCTAATTGCGCAAAACGGAGACCCAAAAAAAGAGCAAATAGCCTTTGCGCAAAGCTACTTTGCAATTCAAACAAGAAAACAGGAGTTGATCGAAGAGCGGATTGCATTAATTGAAAGGATGAGTGCACGGCAAAAACTAGTTGCATCTGAAACAGAATTGTCAAAACTTATATATGAAAGGGGCGTAGATGAAGACGGGTTTGGCAGAATAAGGAGCAAAGGTGACGAAGCATTATTCGGCGGACATACCACGCTGCAGATGAAGCATAAACTAAGATTGCCCAAGAACAGGCCGCTTGCAGATTTCTTGCCGACAATAACTATAACTGCAAAAAATCTTGCCGCAGAAATCACAAATTTTAATGTTAAAAAAGGTAATTTACTCGGAGAACCGGGAATTACAAAAGAGCATATTAAAAATAATAAGGATGTAAGGGAATTACTTGCAAAAAGCGGAATAGTTCCAGAAAATCTCCCACCTG
>CAZGTJ010000017.1:5435-11220 GCA_964528545.1 uncultured Methanosarcinales archaeon | reverse complement strand
AGCAAGCTCGGCGAGGAGCTTGGGAATCGTCCATGTAATTTGTCTGGTTGTCGACGAACATGAACTCAAGCGTGCAGTTTGCAATAGAGGATACTGTATCAGTGACATTGAATGCTAATGTTATGTTTCCGGCTGCTTCTTCCCCATTGTCAATGGGTAACGAAAGATTAATTGCAGGAGGAGTCTGGTCTGTTGCGTTGAAAGCCGCAGAAATCCTTGAAAATTCTCCCGTTGTATCGTTGCAAAAGAAAGTTATATTGTGAATGCCTTCAGAGACAGCCGACGTGAGATTGTAAAAGTGAGTGGAAGTGTCATTTGCCATCGGCACCCTTATTTCTGTGTCAAGGGAAGCGTAGTCAAGCACAAGAAATGACTCTTCTCCGATAAGATTTGTGAAGTGTGAGTACACCCTGAATTTTATTTCCCTGCTTGAAGAGTTAATGAAGTCGGACATATCTCCTGTTGCCGAAAAAGAATCTGAAACAAGAACACCGTTGCTGTTAGTTCTTAACAGCCCTATGTTTGTCCATTTTGAGCTTGAATAATTGAATACTGAGACATTCTGGTCGGCTTCAATCGCCCCTGTTGGAGCTGTCCCGTCACATTTTACACTTCCTGACGATTTCGCGCTGTGGCAGTATCTCAAATTCAAGGTTAAATTTTCCAGGCTTTCGGGCCTGTCGTACTCGTTTGCGAAAATTATTTCCTGCAAAGACCTAACTTCAAAAATCGGATCGCTGTTTGCATTCCCAAGGTACCATATGCTGCCGTCGGCTGAGCTTAAATTGGTATAGTCACCTGCAGATTCGGTGTGTGTGCCCGACTCGCTGCTGTTAACCGCGGCGTGGCCCTGGTTTGTGTCAATTTCATATTCGCAGTGTCCGGAACTGAGGAAATTGTCGTACTCCAAAGTAATGTTTGCCCAGAATGAAGTTGCATCAACCGTTGTCCCGTTCAAGGGGGATTGGATTAGAATTCTTAGGTAGCTTATATTGAAGAGGTACGTGTCGTTAAGGTAAGATCCGTCTTCATTCTGGAGCACATTTCCGCTTCCGTCCGTAAGCTCAGCGAGGGCCTTGTATCTTCCAAGAGGCCTGTTGCCTGATGTGAAAAGGTCGTCATTCCAAAATGTGGATACATCGAGGCTTGCGTTCACGGAAACATTTGCAGAGGCGTTGTGAAGCACTGCAATTGTGTTCCACGAACTTCCGTTAAAATACTGTGCCCTTAGCACGAAATTAGCCGACACGTTCGCAATTCCATAATTTTCTATCTTGGATGGCGTGCCGAGCCTGACAAAAACTTGGCTCCAGTTTATTGCGTCCTTTAGACCGTTATGATAATCCATATTTATGCCCCTTATCTGTAGCCTTCTGTTGCTTATGTCACGCCATGCCTCAAGTATGGTGAGGTTTGTTATTTTCCTCGAGCAGTTTCCAGGAGGAGTGATGGTGCTTGCGTTGCAAACATAAGACAAAGAAAAACTGCTCCCGTCAAATACGCCGACTTGAAGGTCGGTCGCGTTGTTGCCTGCACTTTGCGATGCTACGTTTGTGTAATTTACTATTAGTATCTTGATGTCGATGTCGGCCAGCTTTTCATGGTTCTGCGTTCCGATATTTGTGTAGTTGACCGGATCAGTTGTGCCGTCATTGTCCACGAGCAAGACTGTGAAATTTGCATCGTCGTTGTCAAACCTGTTCGCGTTTGCCCCCGAGCCCCCGCTCTCGGAGCAGTCGTCCGCATTTCCGTCTTTGTCGTATATGCACCTTGCCTGATGCTCGCCTGCAATATCATCGACGCTTATTGCAGCGCTCACGTTTAGCCCGTCTGCGCACGACCCCGAAGTTATTTGCTTCCACGTGGCTGATGTGCTGTTTCTGTAATATATGTAGAAATTATCGCTGCCAACGCACAGGCAGCTCACGTTTATTGCCCCTGTGTAGAGCAAGCTTGTTGTGTTGAGGTAAACCTCCTGTACGTGCGTTGTCGAATCTGCGCCTCCCGGAGAGCAGCTGTCAAATGTATCGTCCGCAGTCCCCCCGCACGAATAGCCGAAAGAGTCTGAGCAAGTTTTTCTTGTGTTCTCCTCTGCAAGAAAATCCACTGTGACATTCTTTCCGCTGTTTGTAGACGTGAAATTTCTTGTTTGCGTAAGGTTTATGGGCATGTTTTGCTTGTACGAGTTATTGTTTGTCTGGGCACCAAGAACTGCTGAAATCCCCCTGATTTCAAACTGGTGCGCGCCTGACGACGCCTCATTTGGCTGCGGGCTTGCGGTGTCATTTGCCCATATGTAATAGTCGTATGTGTCCTCGACTGAAGTGTCTGTAAACGAAAGCGAATATTGGTTGCCGGATACAAGAGTCATCTGCCTAAAAAAGCTGGTGCCGCTTGCCGCCCTTGTGATATTCGCAAAAACCATGCTAACCGAAGACTGCTGGTCTGCGACATTTGCTGTTATTGTAATAGTCGCCCCAGTGCCGGCTTCCGAGGGGTTTGCGCTTATTGAGGCTTCGCTAATCTCAGGCCCTGTTCCGTCGACATTTATTGTCCTTGTGCTGGACGTATTTGAGTTGCTCGCATTGTCGCTGCAGGTTATATTCCAAAGGTAAGTTCCATTTCCGAGAAACACTGTGTAATTCGTTACTGTGTTGTTTGGAGATTCCATCAGTGAGGAATTAATCCCGCCGTTTATGGTGACATTGCACGTTAGATTATTGTCAATAAACATGTCGATTGGAGTCCAGTTCAGGCTAACGCCTGCAGGTGAGGTGGAAAACGCGTCTTGCGGATGATTTAAAGAGACAGTTGGAATTGTGCGGTCAACAGTAAAGTTTGTAGATGCCTGGTTTGAAATGTTGTTTATATTTGAGGCGGTGTCATTGCACTTTATGAAATATCCGTGGCTTCCCTCAGGCAATGCCCCGACGGAAATAGAATGCACCGTAGAACCGGTAACAGAAAACAGCGTGCCGGATGTTGAAAAATTAAAAGAAGAATTGCTGTTGTTGTACCTGCAGACCGCAGCTTCGTTTGTTGTTATGTTCAGCGCAACGGGATTTGAATTTATGAACGTGCCGTTTTTGGGCTGCACAACTGTTATTACAGGCGGAGCGTTGTCCTGAGCTAGCGTGAAATTATAAATCAGAGAGCTTCCGGTGTTGCCGTTAACATCAGTGCAGTTCACGCTCCAGTTGTACGTGCCAATCTCGAGATTCTCGCTTATGGTCTGGCCGTTAGCGTTTTTTTGTATTACTGTGCTGTTTGTTTTGTTCAGCCTGTTGTTTAACACCACTGTGCAGTTTCCTAAATCCGAGAAATCGCTCACATTGAACTCGAACCCGACAGTTAATGAAAGTTCGAATACAGAATTATTCTCGGGGCTTTCGAGGAGGACTGAAGGGGCGGTTGTGTCGATAATTGTGCATGAGGCGCTTACGTTGTGCGGGATTGCATCCTCGTCTGAAATCAGGCTTAAGTTTGCAAAATAAGAGCCGGTCTTTGCGGAGCTGCAATTGATATTAACGGTATAGGCCTGATTCGAAAGTGTTATTCCCGAAGAGATATTTGACTGTATTTCTGTGCAGTTCCCCCTGCATGTTGTTCTTACATTCGTGTTCGTGCCAAACGAAGTTATGTTTCTTAAAAAGTTGCCCACGCCTCCTGCTTCCACATTTCCCAATGAAACTGCAGTTGTCGTGTTCCAGACAACTCCGAGCACCTTGAATGTGAAATTATCTGTCGTGTTTATTGCACCATTCGAGTCGTTGGCAACATACCTCCACCCGATAATTGCCCCCGGAGTGACATTTAATGTAATATTGTCAGTGACATTTTGCGGCGTTGTGCCAAACGACTTTATGCTTGAGTTCACAAAAGTGCCGCTGGCATTTGTGCTGAATATGTACTTGTCCAGCGCGCTGTCGTCATTCCACCTCACGCTTACATTGATGGTTTCTCCCTCGTACGGGAGCGTGTCGTTTGTCTGGTTAAGAGACCAAGCCGGGGGAACATTGTTGGCTGTTATTACTATGTTTCCTGTTGTTGCATCAAAAGTTGATGCTCCTCCGCTCACAAGGGACGTGATTAAATTGGCAGGGCTTCTTGAAGAGGCCCCTGTGCATGCCTCAATTGTCCACACCACCTGATTGTTTTGGTCGTTGGACGTAATTGATACAGTGCCGTCCCCATTGTTTGTGCATGTATCCAAACACCCGGTCCCGAATCCTATTGTTATGACCTGAAACATGTCGTTTGCATCGAGGCAGTCTGCATCGATATCGACTGCATTGTTCTGGTCCCTTAGCGTTACATTCCATGTTTCTGCCTGCCCTGTTCCTCCGTGATCGTACTGGCCCGTGACAGTTATTGAGTTTCCTTCCTGAACGGTGCTGGAGCTTGGCGTTAGCGAATCGTCAGTCATTGTTCTTGGATCAACTGCCAAAAACCACGGCCTTGCCTCTGTAAACGTTCCAAGGTTGTAGGAGACAAATGACTCGAGCTCCCATAATTCCGGAGTAGCAAGGGGAGGGCGCGCGGTGTAGCCGACAACAGAATTATTCTGGAGGTTCTGCCAGGTTATATGCGTCTTGTTCCCAGATGCGGTTATTGCCGCACCCTGAGCGGTTATATCTGTGAAATTAATGGGCAGCATTTCAGTGAAGTCAAAAATTGTTGCATTTGTGAGCGAAACAACTTTTATGCTCGAATCAAACGGCCCGATAAAAGGGTCTGTTGTTACAGGAGTATTTCTCAAGATGTCAAACTCGTAGAACTGCTTTACAAAGAATTTTGAGAACATTGAGTTGTTTGCACCGTTGCCAACCGCCTGCACGTGCATGGAATAATTTCCTTCCTGGCTTGTGTCTGTAAACAAAGCTTCGTAAATACCCGGCGCTGTTTCTGCGACGCTGCCTGCTGACGTTGAGAGAGAGGACATTGAAAAATCAGGCTTTGTTATTTCTAAAGTCGCGCTCGCATTGCTTACAAGGTGGCCTCCTGTGTCAAGGACGACTATGAAGATTTTTGCCTGCTCATTTGGATGGTAAATGGATTTGTTTGTGTTGATGGATACAAGGCCGATTTCAGCATATCCCGGGTCGTTGCTTGTCAGCGTAAAGTTGTATTCCTTTCCGGGCACCAAATCCATTATCTTTTTCCATTCTCCGGTGCACTTTTGCTGCTCAAAATCCCAGTCCCTGCATTTCATTAGTCCGGTTCCTTTTGCAATTGCACTTGCGGTTGCGCTCCTAAAATTAAGGTTGGAAGGATTGATTGCGTAGATTTCAACCGCATCAAGCCCGCCAACCTGGCCTGAAGTTTCAGGAACATCATCAATTCCGATGTCAAGGGTGCCATTGAAAGATAATTCCCTTATGCCGATTTTCTTGACCGGAGAATTTAGCGGGCGCAATTCAACATCGTAAATATTCTCGTCAATGATCTCCAAGTTCGGGATTGTTATTTCCGTCATATCCTGCCTGTACTTTAACTCCCTCACAAGCCGGCTGTTCTTGTACAGCATTATGTCGGATTCGAGCTTCTGCTTTTTGCTGTCTGTCAAATCGAAAACAAGTTTCCCCAGTTCCGTTCCTAAAGGGGGCAGCTTGGCAGAGGAAACCGTAAAATTTGCCGCTAATTCCGATTCCAGCCCTTCGATTTCAGCCTTTATAGTATATTTCCCCTGGCTTGGCGGTACAAAAGAAATGCTATTTGTAAAATTAGGCAGGCGGAAAATTGAATTGCCCTCCATAATCATCACGTTGGACATGGTGGCGTTTGA
>CAZGTJ010000017.1:0-5425 GCA_964528545.1 uncultured Methanosarcinales archaeon | reverse complement strand
GCGTTTGATAATATTGTTACTCCCTCTCCCATGCTGTAGTCTTGTTTGTCAGTTGCAAAATGGAACCTGTCCTTGCTGGCATTTGCTTTTTTGGCTCCTATTTTCTCGAGAAACTCATTGCTGTCTTTTATGCCCCAATTAAATGTTTTTCTTCTTGTAAAAACACCCTCCCCAAACCTTCCGACTGCAACAAGGCTGTAGGCATCGGGAGCAATTTTTGGATTGCTCTTTACAGAAACTAAGAACTTATCAAACTCGATATGCGTCAGCGTGAGGTTGAAGTTTTCGTCAGCCTCGTGGCCCTCAACAAAAACAGTGAGCTCGTCAATCTTTGATTTCCTTAGCACCGCATCCAAAACATTCCTGCTTACCTGCACAAGATTTGTGAAGTCAACATCAATTTCTGCGTCATTTGTTATGTTGAATGTGTAGTTCGTGTACTTCCCGATTATTTCTATTTCCCTTTGATACGGGTCAGGCTCGGATTGGGCAGGAGCGGGCTTTGCGGTTTCAAGAACGCTAAAATAATTATTTTCGACAAATATTTCATCATTAATTGCAACTTCAGAAATAAGATTGTAATTTCCAGGAGGTATTGTGCCGCCTTTTAGAGCAATTCTGAAGAATTCCTTTGATACCTGTTCAGCGCTTAAGTTGAACTTTTCGTCATCGGCATGAGACTCGACGTAAAATGTTATCCTGTCTATTGGAGATGTCCTGAACAGGATATTTAGTATCGATCTTTTTTTGTCTGCAATCGCTTTCAGGTTAAAGTCGATGATTATATCCTGCCACTGCCCGAAAGTGTAATTTGATTTTGTTCTTGTTCCCCTTACAACAAAGCTTTTTGTCAAGGTTGCATTTCCTAGGGTCGCGCTTACTACATAGCTTCCAGACTCTTCGGGCTGGAAAAATATGCCGCCGGTAACATTCAGGTATCTGTACACCGTGCTGCCAAAAATAATCTCGATAAGCGGCAGCTCAAAGTTTGCATTTACTTTTGCCTTTTCCCCAATTTCATACGATTCCTTGTCAAGGTAAAACAACTCGGCTTCAAATCCGGCAGACTTTTCAATCACATCAAAAAAATCCGATGCAAGGACCTTATTGTCCTCTTCGATTTTTATCGAATACCTTCCCGCCGCCTTTGGATTAAAAGAAAGATTGTCATCGAGAACTCCCAAGAACCTGTATATGCCGTCATCCGAAGATATGTAAAAAACATAGCTTTCTTTTTTTGTGAAATTAAGATGGATCGTAACCAGCTCATCGATACGGTAAGACCTTTTGTCTGTGTAAATGCCGATTTTTTCCTTTTTTGGAGCGCTGACCGTGAAGTTTTTTGACAAAACTGATGCCCCGCTTGCGGCAATAATCCGGTAGCTTCCGGCACTTTTTGGCAAAAACTCAGCAGGGCTTGCCATTTCATCGGCAAGCTGGAATGTCTCCATGCCAGATTTTATTGATATTGAGTAATCCTGGCCCATAGCAGCAAAGTAGATAAATACAGATTCGCCAAGAACATAATCATCTTTGTCGGTAAAAAATAAAAAGGAGGAATTGGATAATACCGTAAAGGTTAATTTTTCGGAGGTGAAATTAAGTGTCGACAATTGTATCGAATAGTTACCTATATCCGCAGGCAAGAATTCGATAGGCCCGCTCAAGCCTGAATAAGTGAATCTTTTTCCTTTCGAATCAATATGCAACAAGGATTCGTTTGATGTTGCATTAAGGTTTATTCTGACTTTTTCGCCGAATGCGTATACAGATTTATCTAAAAAAACCTGATTGGATATGTTCAGATAGCCAAAGCTAGCGTTGACGGAACTTGCCAAAGCAGCCAGCATCACAAGCATGCTGACTAACCATATCCACCTCTTTTCATCTACCACTTACGCTTTGCGCCCCTTGACACTTACTCTAATTACCCGCAAGCCTGCGCCTGCGTTCCACGGTAATAAGCATGATTTTTTGGATTATTTAATTGCGCGAAATTTTTGCATAATCCAAAAGCATTCCAAGTTCGGTGGAAGAACTCCCGCTAAAACATCCGGTGCAGCAAGAGATGTCTTCCCCTTTGAATTAATGCAAATTAACCTATGTCTAACTTATTTCCCACGTAATGACGGTGTATGAATCAATACTTTCGATACTTGTTTATAAACTTTGCGAGAAGTCTTATTTAAACATTGTTGAGTACTTGAGAAAGGTTAAACTGCTTTCCAAATTATTATAGTACTTATTAAACCCATTATATTTAGGGAGGCCATATACCACTTTTATTTTAGTTTCAATATTTTCATTTATTTTTTCATTTATTAAATACGAACTATTAAAATAGTTTATAAATTTTTTTTCTTCTAGTTTACTATCAAATTTTAGATGTGAATCATGCGAACTTAGGTAATTTTTGTTATTCTCTATCCCTTCTTGAAACCAATCAAATGAAGGCAACGGTTCCATCACAGATGTTGCGACAAATATTGGACCTCTCACCATGATATCTCTCCTTTTCCCGTCAACTTCCCTTAATAATTCCGGATTCTCGCTCAATGCCCTGACTACATTTTCCGTTGTATCCTGAAATAGAAATGGTGCCCCTCTTGGAACATAGAGGCCGCTGTCTGTTTGCTCAAATGCCATGGGGCCAAATCTTTTTGTAATTTCGTCAACAACTGCTTGCCTCATATTTCGCCTATAATCTTCAGCTAATTTTGGATTTCCAAGAACAGAAGCTGCAAGCGGCCTTCCTATTTGACTCGCATGCTTGCCACCATGGCTGCCTGCGCTAAATGTTTGTCCCAATTCTTCGGAATAATCACCAAATATTCTGATTAATTCCATTTGTGTTGGCACCTTCCAGATGGGGGAATCATAAAAAAATCCCTGCCCGCCCATGGCGACAAGCGAGTACAGCCCGTCTGATAGGGATAAATCTCCCGTAACAAGATTTGGCATAGTTGAAGATAAGAATAACGAAGTAGTTGTCATTTGAGATTGAGGCCCCAGGAACAAAAGCACAGGTTTTCTTGAATCTCCTGCCAGATACCCGCCTTGCCTTGTGACAACGTTATACCCTCTTGCATAAGCGTCATTTGCAATTTTTTTTTCTAAATTTTCGCCAAAAAATAACCCGAGGACAAATCTACCTTCATAATTTCTGGACGCCTCATCAAGCGCCTCCATAAACGGATGAGTGAAAAATGCAGTTACTTCAGGATTAATGTGGGCAAACCCAATTCTATCTGCCGATTCTAGTATCTTTTCAAGTTTGATTCTTTTTTGTGCATTGAGTGAATGGTTTCTTGGAAACATTGACTCTGCAATCATTGACCTGACGTCTCGCTCTCTAGGCTTCGGCAGTTCCCATTCCCGAAGCGGCCGGTAAAACATCGGATTCAAATTAACCCCTCTTAATTCAAATGGAACTTGTTGTCTGACTTTTCTAAGTCCGGATTTTATATAGATTGGGACTATTCTACTTCTGTCCCCTAAATGATCCATATCTTCAGAATAAATATGAGGCACTCTTGAGTTAGGATTGAGTCTTCCGTTGCGATAGTGCCCGGCTACATCAACATGAATTTGCGCTTTTCCTGAGGATATTGGAACGTCTGGAACCAGGATGTGCAGCTTGCTTAATGCACTGCCGGAAGAAGGGTTAATTCCGACATCAAAACCATGTTTTTTTAGGTGGCTTGCAACCCTCAGAGCGCCTGCTATGTCTCCAAATCCTCCCAAATCATATGCTCTAACTTGAACTTCCCTCTGCATAATTTCACCAAATTTAAGCGATATTTAAAATCCCCTTTTTAAATCTTTCTATTTTGTAACTACTTAAAAGTTACTATATTTAAAGGCTTTTTAAGCATTTATAAATAGTAAAAGACACAAATGCTCAATAACTAATGTCTTTTTCTAAAACATCACAATCTTTTTAAACATCAATCAACATTCGCTTTGTTCAAGGGTGGATAATTTTCAAGGCCTAGACTTGGATATAATGAAAATTTTCAATTTAAAAAAAGAGGAAAAGAGAAATTATTTCAGCGAATTAGGCTCGGAGCTTCTGGAGAAAAACAAGGCTTTGGAAAACATCAGCAAAAGCGGCGAGATAGCTGAAAGAATTCTGAGGGAAAAAGAAGCCGAGGCGGGAAGAAAGGAAAACATTCTCAGGGAAAAGGCGGAAATCTTGTATCAAATCGAGCATTCCCTGAATGAAAGGGAGATGCACCTTGCGAAAAGAATGTCTGACTTAAGGGAAAAACAAGCGATGGAAAGGCTGAAGGAAGACGAAATAAAGGCGCAAAGGCACGCAATCGAGCGAGGCATGCAGGAGCTTGAGAAAAAGGCAGCAGAAACAGAGAAAAGGCAGAAAAATATCGACGAGAAAAAAAACATGCTTGCGGCAGAGGAAAATTCCACAAAAAAGCTTGCCTTGGATTTGGAAAACAGGAGAAAAAAAGCAGAATCCGATTTTTCAGAATTCAGGCTGAAAATAAGGGATATGAAAAAATCGGAGGAGTCGGGCTTCAAGAATTTTCTTAACGAACTGGAGTCAAAAAAATCACAAATTGAAAATGAATTTGCAGAAATCAAGGGCAGTTTGAATGAAGCAAGGAAGACAGAGCAAATTCAGCAAGGCGAAGTCGAGAAACTCTCGCACAAGCTGCTGAGCCTGAAATCAGAGGCAAAGTCAGAGGAGGGCAAATTAGTGGAAACAGCTTCAAGGCTTGCTTCTGCAGGAGACAAGCTGAAAGAAAAGATTTCGGAGCACATACGGTTCAGCAATGAAGTAAAAGAAAAAGAAAGGGATCTCGAATCCGTGAAAAACCGCTTTGATAAGGAAATAAAAAGGCTTGAGCAGAAAAAAGCAAGCCTTGATGCAGAACTCACCGAGAGAAAACTGATTATCGGCGACATAATAAGGAAGAGCAAGGAGATTGAAAAGGAAATTTATAGAAGGCAAAAGGAAGTTGAAAGGAAATCGGCTGCGCTTGAAGAGAAAAAATCAGCAATTGCAAAGGAGCAGGAAAAATTTAATTCAGGGCTTTCAGGGTTAAGAAAAAAAGAAGCTCATTTTGAAAGGGAGGAATCAAGGATAAACGGACTTCTAAGAAAAAATGAGATCTTAATTGAATGCAACAATCATCATACGGGGTGACTTTCTTGAGAAAAGATTCTCCGAGGTCGATTGCCTCGGCAGTGACCCATACTTTCGACCATGGATCCAAGGACAACGCCTCATTTTTTGATCGATAATATCCAGTGATAAAAGCGGTATCTGAAATGTTTCTAATAACCTTACCTGTTTGCATTTCTGGGGTGAACATTTAGACGATTTTAGAACCGCGTGCAAGGAGTTTGCCTTGGCGGCTTGAGAAGAAGAGTCAACGAACGAGTGGCGAAGGATTCCCCCACC
>CAZGTJ010000016.1:0-11235 GCA_964528545.1 uncultured Methanosarcinales archaeon | reverse complement strand
TTTCCTACAAGGGGCTTTACAAGCTCAGGTCTGAATATGCCCGAGCCTGCAAGCTCAATCCATCCGAGCTCTGGGTGCTTGACCATCAATTGTGCGCTGGGCTCTGTAAACGGAAAATAGCTAGGAGTAATTTTGATTTCCTTTGCTCCCGCAAATTCTTCTGCAAACATTCTAAGCAAAGCTTTCAAGTGCCCAAAATTCATCCCTTCCCCAATTACAAATCCTCCAACTTGGTTGAAATCAGGCAGATGAGTCGCATCGATTACATCGTACCTAAAGCACCTTGCGATCTGGAAATATTTTCCGGGGATTTCCAAGTCAGGAGAAGCGAGGGTTCTTGATGAAATTGAAGTGTCGTGCGTTCTTAAAATATGACGGTGTGTTCTCTTCAAGTCAAAATCATACCTCCACCCCCGCGAGCCGGTATCAAATCCTTCCTCGTGGGCGGCCTTGACATTTTTTACTTTGTCTTCAGGAAGGTTTTTTTCATACTTCGGCTCTTTTATGTAATATCCTTGGTGTATGTCTCTCGCAGAATGAAACTGCGGCATGAACAGCGCATCCATGTCCCAAAAATCAGTTTCTACAAGAGGCCCTTCCATCTCCTTGAATCCAAGCGCAACAAACTTTTGCCGAACTTCATCCAGGAATCTTCTGTAATGCTGCTTCCTTCCTGCAAATATCTGTGGGACATTAATTTTGACGTCATAGCGCCTGAATTTCTTTATTTTCCATGCTCCTGTACTCATTAGGTTTGGAGTGATCCTCTCAATTAAGTCCTCGTCAATTTGTATTTTCACAAGTTTTTTCCCAAGGTCGGTAAGCTCGGCAGAAATTGATTTTATTTGTTCTATTTTTATTATTTTCTTTCTTTTCTTTAAATTCTCAAGAATAAATTTTTCCTGCTCATTGAGCGACTTTGTTTCTTTCGGAAATTTTTCTTTCAGGAATTGCTCTTCTAGAAATCCTTTCTTCAATAAGTTCTTGCCATGCTCTGTTATCGAAATCATTAATTCTTTGTCTTTTCTGATATCAATTGCCGCTTTTTGCTTTAAAGCTCCCAAAGAAGCCTGCAATTCCTCGCTGCTAAGGTTAGATTTTTTCCCCAGCTCTAAAATTGACGCCTCTTTGCCGATTGACTCAAGAAATGTTCTTTCCGGCAGTCCATATTTCAGGTACTTTTGCCCGTTCTCATCAAGATTAACCACTTCTTTCTGCTCCTCATTTATTTTTATTACATTCTTGTTCTGCAGCCACTGCAATGCCCTCATCACCTCAATCTCCTGAAGACCTGTAGATTTGGCAATCTCATGGAAATGATTAAGCTTACCAAGAACTTTCATAACTTTCCTCTCAAATGGGCTTAACCCCAGCGCTAGTTTCCTTAGATCCATTAGTATTTCCTCGAATAGCTTCCAAAGACCTTGACAGAATTGCCGAGCTTTTTTAAAGCTTGCTCTGCATTTGAATCGCATTTATGCCCCTCAAAATCGATAAAAAAAACATAATTTCCAATCTTTGTCTTCGTCGGTCTCGATTCTATTTTTGTGAGATTGATGTTCCGCTTGGCAAATTCGCTCAATATACCCAGCAACAATCCGGGCCTGTCTGCATTTGGTTTTATTGCAATGCTTGTCCTGTCTTTCCCTGTTGTTTTTGCCTGTGAAGTTCCCAAGATGAAAAATCTTGTAACGTTAAATTTACAATCTTCAACTTTATTTTTTAATATTTTCATTTTATAAATGTCGGCTGCAATTTTTGGAATGATTGCCGCTTTTGATTTGTCTCCGGATATTGCAACTATTTCGGCTGATTTTCCATTGCTTGAGGTTTGTATAATCTCTGCTTTTGGGAGGTTTTTCTTGATAAAATTATGGCATTGCTCATAAGTTTGTGGATGAGCATAAATTGATTTTATATCGCCAATCTTCCCGAATGCTGCAAGGTAGTGATTTATCTCGTGCAGCTCCTCCCCTATAATCTTCAGTTCGAATTCCATCAGACAGTCAAGAGTCTGTCCCACTGTTCCTCCGACGGAATTTTCTATTGGAACAACTCCAATATCTGACTTTAGCTTTGAAACCATCTCAAAAACTTCCCATATCGTGTCCACAAATATTATTTGAGCGTTTGGATTGTATCTTAAGCTTGCTTCGTGGCTAAATGTCCCCTCCGGCCCTAAAGTTGCAATTTTCATTTTGTCTCCTGAATTAATTTATCATAGAAAAATCACTTGAGCAAAGTATCCGGGTTTATTTTGCCTGACATCAAAAGATGGTCTGCGATAACAATGGCGGTCATTGCCTCCGCAATTGGAGGGAATCTTACAATTGTTGCAGGGTCGTGCCTTCCTTCAACCGAAATTGTCTCCCGCCTTAGTGTCTTGCAATTGATTGTTTTTTGCTTTTTTAATATGCTCGACGCAGGCTTCACAACAGCCCTTATGACAATTGGCATGCCTGTTGATATTCCGCCCAAAATTCCGCCATGATGGTTTGTTTTTGTTATGATTTTGTTGCTTTTTACAATAAACTCGTCATTTGATTCGCTTCCCCTCATTGTTGAAAGCCTAAATCCATCTCCAAATTCAATTCCCTTTACCGCATTTATTCCAAGTATCGCCGACCCTAAGCTAGACTCAAGCTTGCCATAAATCGGCTTCCCGATTCCAACAGGAACATTTAATGCAACTATTTCGCAGATTCCGCCGACAGAATCGCCGTTGTTTTTTGCATCCAGAACAGACTGCTCCATTTCCTTTGCCGCAATCTTATCGGGGCAACTTACATCATTTTTGCTGATTTCGTTAAAATCAATTTTATTAGCTTTAACTCCCGCAATTTCTTTGACGTAGGCAATTACTTTTATGCCGAGTTTTGAAATTAGCTTCTTTGCTATTGCTCCTGCAGCAACTCTTGCTGCAGTCTCCCGGGCCGAGCTTCTTCCTCCACCCCTGTGATCCCGAATTTTGTATTTTTCCTGATAAGTAAAATCAGCATGCCCTGGCCTTAGCAGGTATTTTATCTTATCATATTTTGATGAGTCTGTGTCTTCATTGTAGATAATCATAGATATTGGAGTTCCAGTGGTTTTGTTCTCGAAAATCCCTGAAACGATCTCAACTTTATCAGACTCCTTTCTTGAAGTTACAATTTCGCTCTGCCCGGGGGCTCTTTTGTCAAGCTCCCTTTGTATTTCCCATTCAAAAATTTCGAGCCCGGCAGGGCAGCCGTCTACAATTACTCCAATCGCCTTTCCATGGCTTTCACCCCAGGTTGTAATTTTAAATAAGGTTCCAAATGTGTTCGTCATTATTGCATCTCCATTTCGATGTAATGGGTGATTAGATCGCAGATTTCTTCCGGAGTTAGCCCAGAGGTGTCTATTGTGTAGTCGGCGGCTTTCCTGTATCTTGGCTCCCGTTCATCCATTACTTCCCTGATTTCATCAATGTGGCTCTTGTTTTCTGTCAGGGCCGGTCTTTTTTTGTCGCTCTTAAGCCTGCTCGACATTGTCTTCAGGTCCGCGGTAAGAAATATGACCAAAGAATTTTTTTTTAGGTTCACCACGTTTTCGTTTCGTACAACAACGCCGCCTCCGGTGTCAAAAATGCAGTCATCAAAATCACACACATCCTCAGTCACTTGCGATTCTATCTCGCGAAACCTGTCCCAGCCGTGATTTTTTATAAGCTTGTCTATTTTTGTTTTTGTCCTTTTTTCTATCTCCTCGTCCAAAGAGATAAATTTCTTGTCAAGCTTTCTCGCGAGCAATTTCCCTACCGTTGTTTTGCCAGCACCCCTGAATCCTATTAATGCGATGTTCATTTTTTGTACAATTTTTGAAATTCGTTCCAAAAATTAGGAAATGATTTGTTGACGCAGCCAGGATTTAATATCCTGACTCCGTTTATCACAAGCCCTGCAACCGCAAAGCTCATAGCCATTCTATGGTCGTAATAAGTCTCGATTATTGCCTTTTGCAGCCTTCTCTTTCTTATCTTTAGTCCGCCCGGGAACTCTTCGACATTTGCCCCGATTTTTCTAAGCTCGGACGCAAGCGCCCTTAGCCTGTCCGTCTCCTTGACTCTCAAGTTTGGGACGTTTTTAATTATTGTTTCGCCCTTTGCAAAAAGGCTTGTTACAGCAAGCGTTGGGACGATATCAGGCATTTTGTTCATGTCAACCTTGATGGCACTAAGCGGTTTCCCAGTCACTTCAATAAAGTTTCTGCCATTTTTCACCAAGCATCCCATCCTGCTTAGCAGGCCTACAAATTCTATATCCCCTTGTTTTGACTTTGGGTTTATATTATTTACCCTGATTTTGCCTTTTGTTATGGCGGCAGCGGCAAAAAAATAGCTTGCGTTGGAGGCGTCCCCTTCAATCGAGTAATTTCTTGCTTTGTACTTCCTTTTGTTTGACACGATAAATTTCCTGTAGTTTTTATTTTCGATTTTAGTCCCAAAATCCTCCATTACGCTGATTGTCATGTCAACATAGGGTCTTGACGCCAAATTTCCAGTTTCAATAACAGTTTCTCCCTGAGCATAAGGGGCGCACATCAAAATTGAAGATAGATACTGGCTGCTTATGTCCCCATTAAGTTTTATTTGCCCTCCTTTCAACCCTCCTCCTGCTACGGTTACTGGAGGAAATCCGTTATTGCTCTTAACTTTCATTCCTAATTGGATCAGCCCATCAATCAAGTCCTGGATGGGCCGCTCCTGCATCCTTTTATTTCCGGTTATTATTGTCTCTCCGTTGGCAAGGCAAGCAAGAGCAGTAATAAATCTCATTGTTGTGCCTGCGTTTCCAACAAAAATTTTTCCTTTCGGTGATTTTATTTTTCCTTCCGAGCCATAAACAATTATTGATTTTTTTTTAGATAAAATTTTTATTCCAAACTGCTTTAGTGCAGAAATCATATGGTTTGTATCATCGCTAAACAGCGGGTTTTTAAGAATTGATTTGCCTTTTGAGAGTGCCGCAATCAATAATGCCCTGTTGGTGTAGCTTTTTGAAGGCGGAGCTTCCACAGCCGCGTTAGTGTGCATTTTTGTCTTGATTGCAATCATTTTACATTGCCTCTGCAAGTTTCTTTCTCATTAATTCTTCTGGAGCTTTTTTTCCTGTCCATAATTTAAACTGCAAAAATGCCTGGTTAAGAAACATTTCTGTGCCGTTAATAGTTTCGCATTTTCTTTTTTTGGCTTCTTTCAGAAGCTTTGTTTCGCGTGGATTGAATATTATATCCATAACTATGGTTCCGCTTCTGACATTTTTCTGGGGGATTGGAATTTTATTTACCAAAGGGTGCATCCCGACCGGAGTGGTATTTATCAGGATGTCATAGTCGTATTTTCCTATGTTTTCCAAAGAATCAAAATTGCATCCGAATCCATCCGCCATCTTTTTTGTCTTTTCGATAGCCCTGCCTAGCACAGTAATTTTTGCGTTTCTGTTGAGCAGTCCGTACGCGATTGCCCTTGCAGAGCCTCCGGCTCCGAGAATAATCGTGTTTTTGCCATCCAAATCAGCTTTTCCCTCAAGCGCCTGCATTGCACCATCACAATCCGTATTATACCCGTGCAATCTTTTGCTTTCGATTGTAATTGTATTGACCGCCCCTATTTCCCTGGCTTTCTTGTCGATCCTATCCAAATACTTCATTATTCCAACTTTATGCGGTATTGTAACGCTGAATCCTCCCATATTATGCTTTTTTATATTTGAAACAAACTCTTTTAATTTGTCTACATCAAATTTTAAATATACTGCATCCATATCGGAATTTTCAAATGCAGCATTATGGACCACATGGCTAAAGGAATGTTCGACAGGATTTCCGATTAATCCAAATATTTTTGTGTTTTTGTCTAATTTTTTAATCCTGTAAATCTCGTTTAGCTCTTTAAGGGACATCTGGCCAGGGGCAGATTCTTTGTCTTTTTGCAGGGAAGCATAAGCGATTTTAGAGCCTAGGATTTTGCCCATGATTCTCGAAAATTGCCCAAGCTCTCCCATGCAAAAGGCAATTATTTTCTTTTTTTCCTTATTTGCCTGTTTTATTAATTCGAAAGTTTTAAAATTATCACTGACAGACTTTGCCCTAGTCACTATTTTTGTCATGTCCGGGTTTAACAGCTTTATTTTGTCATAAATTTCAAATAAGTTATTTGGGGTTTTCCTGAAATTATGATATGAAATTATTATCCTAGTTTTGTTTCTTTGCCTTACTAATTTATCAATAATGTTTCTGCTGGAAGAAAATTCAACATCAATATAGCCTGCTTGAACATTTATCGCTTTATTAAAAACTTCCATCCTGTCTCTATCATTTCCGTCAAAAAACCCGCCCTCCTTTTTCGTCCTTATCGTGACAATAACCGGTATTTTGCATTTTGAAATTATTTTTTCCAGGTTTAAGGATTTCAGGTCCTGGAGATAATCCAGCCGCAATTCAATTAAGTCTGCCTTGGAAGATTCCTGCACACCCAAGATTATTTCCTTTTCGTTTCTTCCTGCAACAACTAACGCTATCATCTTAGCCTCTTAAAACCTGTCCGATATCTTCGATTGTAATCTCATCAGAAACAAAGGCATCCCCAATTTCCCTTAAAATGACAAAATTGATTTTTTCGCCCACTATTTTCTTGTCATATTTTAAATGCTCCAAAATGCTGCTTGGATTCAAATCGTGATGACTTAATTTACAAGGCACTCCGGCCTTTTGGAGAAGGTTGTTTTGTCTTATCACGGAACCCTCCTTAAGAAATCCTTTTCTTGCGGATAGCTTTGCTGCATAAGACATGCCGATTGCAATTGCCTGCCCGTGGCTTATTTTATATTTCAGGCTCGATTCTATTGCATGTCCGATTGTATGCCCGTAATTCAGAATTTTCCTGACACTTTTTTCCTTCTCGTCCTGCATTACTATTTGTGACTTTATCTCGCAGCTTCTTTTTATTATGTGATTTAACGGCCGTATATCCTTGATTAGAATTTTTTTCAGGTTTTTTTCAATAAAATAGAGCAACTTTTTGTCTTTGATTAAAGCGTGCTTTATAATCTCAATTAAACCGTTCCTTAACTCATCTTCCGGCAATGTATTCAGAAGGTTTAAGTCTATGATAACTCTTTTCGGATGATAAAACAAGCCTATCACGTTTTTGGCTTCTTTTGTATTGACGGCTACTTTTCCACCGATTGAACTGTCAACCATTGCAAGCAGGCTTGTTGGAATTTGGATGTATGGCACCCCTCTAAGGTACGTGGCTGCAACAAATCCTGCCAAATCTCCGACAACCCCTCCCCCAAGAGAGATGATGCAGGCGTCCCTTCCCAATCCGAGCGATAGCAGCTTATCCTCTATTTTTTCCTTTTTTTTCCTGTTCTTGCTTGCTTCTCCTGCTGGAATTGAGATTAAATATGCTTTCAGGCCCTGTTTTTTTAAACTTACAAGAAGCTTCTTGCCATATAATTTTTCTATGTTCGAATCTGTTATTATCGCATAAGAATTTGCCAGCTTATTGGTTGTTAAATCCGATGGTAAACTATCAAGGAGGCTTTCTCCTATTAAAATTTCATACGAATTGTTATTTTCCTTTAAATTAACTTTGCAGCTTTCCATTTTCAAGGTGTTTTTTTGAGTCAAATAAAAGCATTCTTGCCTTGTTTTTGCTTAGTTTAATTATTGTGACCCCGGTGTTGTGCAGTCTCGTCCTTAGTATTCTTTGGCTGCTCCAATTTAAAAGAATGCCCATTAAAACTCTGTTTATTCCTCCATGCCCGACAACAAGAACCGCCTTGTCTTTATGTTTTCTCTTTATTTTATTTACAAATTTAACAAGCCTCTTCTTAATTATCAAAGGGCTTTCTCCTTTTGGAAGCTTGTAGTTAAACTTGTCATCTTCCCTTTTGTTAAATATTTCTGGATACTTTATTTTGACATGCTGCATCTTCATCCCTTCAAGTATGCCCCATGACATCTCATTGAGCTCTTTTGTCTTGACCATTTTTGCCTGATGGAACTTTGAGATTTCTTGCGCAGTTCTTATTGCTCTTTTCAATCTGCTTGTATAAATAATGTCGATTTTGACATTTTCAAGGTGGTTTGCAAGCATTCTTGCCTGGTTAAGGCCGATTCTTGATACAGGTATGTCAATGTTGCCTTGCAGCCTTCCCTCTTCGTTCCATTTTGTCTGGCCGTGCCTTGCGATGATTATTTTCATAATTTTCTTCCTACAGCCTCTGCAACTAATTTAAGCTCTTGCATCAGTTTTTCAAATCTTTTTGTGCTTATTGTCTGGTCTGCATCACTTAGCGATTTCATAGGGTCTGGATGAACCTCAAGCAGCAATCCATCTGCCCCGGCAGCAACTGATGCCTTGCTCATAGGCCCAACCAAAGTATATTTTCCCGTTCCGTGGCTGGGGTCTGAAAAAACCGGAAGCTGAGTTAATTCTTTTGCTGCAGGAATAGCATTCAAATCCAGTGTATTTCTTGTATAAGTTTCAAATGTTCTTATTCCGCGCTCGCATAAAATGACGCTTCTATTCCCCTCCGACATTATGTATTCCGCGCTCATTAGCCACTCATTTATTGTTGCCGACAATCCTCTTTTCAGAAGCACGGGATGCTTGCTCTTTCCGGCTTCCTTAAGCAAATCAAAGTTCTGCATATTTCTGGCCCCTATTTGAAGAATGTCGGCGTATTTGCAAACTAATTGCACGCTTCTTGTATCCATCACTTCTGTGATTATTGGAAGCCCTGTTTCCTCCTTTGCAAGCTTAAGCAGTTTTAGCCCGTCTTCCCCCAATCCCTGGAACGAGTATGGGCTTGAGCGCGGCTTGAAAGCGCCTCCCCTTAATATCGTGGCTCCGGCCTTTTTTACCTGCCTTGCAGTTTCTATGATTTGCTCTTTGTTTTCCACAGAACAAGGCCCTGCTATGACAACAACTTTACTTTCTCCAATTTTAACCCCATCAACATCAATGATGGTTCTTTCCGGATGGGACTCAAGAGCCGCAAGCTTATAGGGCTTCAGGACCTCCATAACCTTTTCAACTTCCTGCATAGCCCTTATTGTGGCAATTTGAAGTATCCTTTCGTCTCCTATGACAGCTATGACGGTTCTTTCCGTGCCGTATAAAGGCACTGGCTTGAGCTTTTGCTCCTCTATCGATTTTATTACTTTTTCTATATTGTCTTTTTTTGCACCTTGCTTCATCACAATAATCATTTTTTCACCCCGCGGAACGATTATAGCCTGATCATGTTTAACCTTAAATTAGCTTTAATAAAAAGAAAGCTAATTAATATTTAAAGTAAAAAAAGAAGTATCTAAAGCTTGCAAAAGTTCTGTAGAATTGGTATCCAATCTTAGCCATCATATTTTCTATTTTAGTCATATTATACTTCCAATATAATCAAGTTATATTTAAATGTTTTTATGCCGAATAAGAAAATAAATTACAATAATTGATGAAAAATAAATATCATCCTGATTTACCCCCAGAACAGGAAATTCGGCATCAGCTTATGTGAATTTCAACAATATCTCCATCCTGCAGGACATGCTCAAGCCTTCTTAACTGCATGCCTGGGAACTTTGCCGACTTTCCCCAGATTCTTGCGAATTTGAATTTGCTTATGAAGTCCTTGTGAAGCTTAAGGCACATATCCTTAAGTGTGCAGTTTTTCTTCATAATCATCGGCTCGTCCAAGTCCGGCTTTTTGCCAACTTCTTTCGTATAAACCCTGATAAATTCCAATTTCTGGAAAATCAGCTCTTTTAATTCGTCAATGTTGGTTTTATTCTCGGCCGAAATGCAGATATCCGGCTGGACTATTTTATTTACCCTTTCAAGCTCCTTTTCATCAACCATGTCTATCTTATTCAATATAATAATTCCTGGAATATATTTCTTGTTGCCTTCTATTACATCAATCAGCTGGTCGTCAGTTATGTCTTCTCTAACAACAACGCTGCTGTTTTGCAGCCTGAATTCTCCAAGGATTGCTTTCATTGTATCATCATCAATTTTCGTCAGCCTTACAGTTTTTCCTATATCTATTCCGCCTTTTGTTTTCCTTGAAATTTTGACATCCGGAAGCTTTTGGTTTATTCTAAGCCCTGTTTCGTGGATTTCTCTTTTAACAACGTCAAGATGCTCAGGGCTAAAAATATCGACTATCATCAAAACCAAATCGGCGCTTTGCGCGCAGGCAAGAACTTCCTTGCCTCGGCCTCTTCCGGTTGCAGCTCCTTCAACAATTCCTGGGACATCCAAAACCTGTATTTGTGCATGATTATATTCCAGCAGTCCTGGAATGCAAGTCAAGGTTGTAAAGGCATAAGCTCCAACTGGGGAATTTGCATTTGTTAAGGCGTTTAGCAAGGTTGATTTTCCAACAGACGGAAATCCAACCATTATGACAGTTGCGTCTCCTGAGCGCTTTACAGAAAAACCTTCCTGCTTTCCTTTTCCTGAAGCTTTTTTTACCTGCTCTTCTTTGATTCTTGCAAGCTTTGCCTTGACCAGACCGATATGACCCTGCGTTCTTTTGTTGTATTTTGTCTTGGATATCTCTTCTTCTAGCTCCTTCACCCTCTTGTCATACGATGATTCTCTTCCTTTTGCATCCTTGACGTTAAATTGCTGCACCATACCTTAAAAGAATTAGAAAATGGTATAAAAAGGTTTGTTAAAAATAATGAATATATCTATTCCTTTAGTTCAGAATAGATGATAACAATTGACCATAATAAAAAATTTTACAATTATCTATTTTCGATAAAAAAATCCTTTAGTTCCTTATTGAACAATAGTTGATAACCAAAATAAATGTTTGCAAGATAGGGCGAGTATGCGACCATATTTCTATTACCAATTATGAGAAGAAATAAACACCATAGCACCCCAAGAATTCCTATAACTATCACGATGTTTTTCGCCCATTTTTTCCTGTTCTTAATCTCTCTTGCTGCTATGAAATACATAATTCCAATGATTGCAACCACTATTATAAATGCTGTCCAAATTAAATTAAAAGTCGTAAAGGAACTTCTGTCCTCCCAATATGAATAGATTTAGTACCAAGAAGCATCGATCGTGCTAAACTTCCAAGATATAACAAAGCAATAACTGTGATTGCGTGAAGTACGAACTCGATGTAATAAAAAACCGAAATTATCTTAATAACTGTCGGAACTCCTTCTGCAGTTTTTCTC
>CAZGTJ010000015.1:0-11276 GCA_964528545.1 uncultured Methanosarcinales archaeon | reverse complement strand
CATTTTTAATCAACCTCATGAGTTTGTTAATATCACTTATATTTTTCTTTGAAATATTCCAGACAATTTTTATCAGTTTGTCCTTGTCATATTCCAAATCATGATCTTCAAAATAGATTATGATTACAACTATTGCCGTTCTCTTGTTCCCATCTTCAAAGCAATGCTCCACCAATAGGCCCCTTACAATATAGCACAGCTCATAAAGCCAGTTCTTGTTTTGTTTGATTATTGACAAAGCAAAATCAATGCTGTCTTCATTGTGGAATTTTCCATTGCTTCCAATCTCTTGATTTATTCCAATTAGGTCTTTTTTATTCAATCCTAACATTTTTGTTAATATTTATATATATAAATATATACTAATAGTATATAAAGGTTTTGGAGTTTGATTTGAAAAATCGTTGAGAATATTTATGCTGAAGGGTTATGTGGACTTCGCAACTCTAGCTTCCAAAGGCAATTCAAGCTGGCCATGATCAAAATACAAAGAAAAATTTTCTGGAGTTATTAAAACCGAATTTCGTTTATATCTGTCCACCATAGCCAAAAACCAAGCTGCGGCAACGCTTGGATTCTTTATGTAAACTGCTGTTGGCTCGTTTTCCCTAAATTCATCTTTTAATTGACCCAAATATGACCTTGTTTGTCGATAAAAAGCATGCAATTTATCTAAAAAACTTTGTTTGAAAGGTAACTCGTACTGCATATCCATCAACTTATTTCCAAAGTTTATAAATATTTCTTAGTGGAAATCCAATAACTGAATTTATTCCCTGAACTCAATGTCGTCAATTATCCCATCAGAATCCAAGTCGATGCCCTCAACAACCTTGGCTTTTATGCTTTGGTTGTGCATATTTCCATTTGTTATCTTCTTGAAATCCTTCAGGAACGCTATTATCGCAGCCCTTGTGCCGCTGAACCTCTTGCCGGCAACGACAAGGATGGATTTGTCCTTGTTGAATGGGTTTTTCGCCTTGACAATCAATCCGCATTCATCCTGCGGATAGGACTCGTTAGAAACTGCTGATTTTATATTTCCATCCTCAAATTTAATCGGGAGCTTTTGATTAACTTTCTCGACGATTTTGTTTACCACGGGCCCCCCAATCAAAATAAGGTTGTTTTGCAAATCCTCGTCCCTTACCTCTGTGTCGAGCTTTACATTGAATTTTGGCACATAATTAAGAAAAGTCCCGAGAAAGAGGGCAAGATCCATTCCATAATATCCATCTTTGCTTCTTGCCTTATCGGGCCCGTGAGGATCCGGGCTTCCGACAATAATAAGTGCATCAAGCTGGCCTTCATTGACGAACGGCTCAAGAAAATCAGACTCGTTTTTTATAGAACCTATCTTGCTTGTTGTTTCAAACTCCTTGAAGCGTATCACAAATGCAGGCTCTGCGAGCGAATAAAAGTTGGACACAATTGCACCTTGCCTCACCTCCTTTTTTGTTTTTTTTTTTATGCCTGCGCTCTGCATTTTTCTTATGTGTTAGTAAACTTTTTGCTCGTGAACCTTCAGCGCTTTTGCTATGCCTTTCGGGTACATTGGCTCCTTTACAAGCAAACGCAGTATTCTTTGCGCAAGATTGGAGCTAATGTGCTTTGCAAAAACTGCGTCTATCTCCCTTGCTGGCAGGGAGCGCATTTCGTTTTTTTGCTTTTCAATTACAAACATTGCGCCGTTATAACTATTATTATAATGTCACTATTGATTTTATATTTAAATAACTTTTGATTGCTTAAGATTGAAATTCTTGCGGCGACACCATTATAAATTATTTTATAATATCAATAAAAAAATTTCAATAAGGTATATAAATAAGCTCTGTTTTATACTGCTTGCTCATCTAAGCAATACCTCCTAGTGCACCACTTGCAATGGCAGAATGGTGCACATTTTATTTGCGTTTTTTAATAAAGGGAGGCTTAATATTAATTTTAAAAATGTGCGGAATTGTTGGAATTGTATCGGACAGGGAAATCGTCGAGAAGCTTTTCAAAGGGCTATCGAACCTTGAGTACAGGGGGTATGATTCTGTCGGAATGAGCATTATAAACGGCGGAGGATTTGAAATAAAAAAAGGGGCAGGAAAGCTTGATGAAGTGAACGAAAAATTGGATTTTTCAAAGCTAAGCGGCAAGATTGGCCTTGGCCATTGCAGATGGAGCACGCATGGAGGAGCCACTGACAACAATGCCCACCCCCATGTTGACTGCACAGGGAAAATAAGCATTGTTCATAACGGCATAATTGAAAATTATTCCGAGCTAAAGGAAATGCTTATTAAACAAGGCCACAAGTTTTATTCCGAAACCGACACTGAAGTAATTGCGCATTTGATTGAAGAGCACCTGAAGAACAAAAAAAACCGAATTGAAGATGCGGTAAGGATTGCATTAAGCGGGCTTGACGGAAGCTATGCTCTTGGAATCTTGTTTTCAGACGAGCCGGAAAAATTGATAGGGGCAAGAAATGAAAGCCCGCTTATTCTCGGAATTGGAAGCAATGAAAACTTCATCGCATCCGATGTCCCTTCAATCTTAAGCTACACCAAGAAAATAGTTTACCTTGACGACAAGGAAATCGCAGTCCTGACAAGAAGTGATTTCAAAGTTTTAGGGCTTGACGGAAATGAAAGAAAAAAGGAGATGCACGCAATAACCTGGAGTGCAGAAGCTGCAGAAAAGCAGGGATTCAAGCATTTCATGCTAAAGGAAATCTACGAGCAGCCAAGCGCGATTGCAGACACTTTGCTTGAGCGGCTTCACGGCAGTGATGTTGAATTTGAGGAGGAGTTCAAGTTCACGGATGACGACCTAATGCAGATAAAAAGAATTGAGATTATTGCGTGTGGAACATCATGGCACGCCGGGCTTGTTGCCGAATTTATGTTTGAAGAGCTTGCAAAAATACCGACTGAGGTGGAATATGCGTCTGAGTTTCGCTACAGGCATCCATTGCTGGACAAGGAGACTCTTGTGATTGCAATCTCGCAATCAGGAGAAACGGCAGACACGCTTGCGGCATTGAAAGAGGCAAAGAAACAAGGCGTAAAAACTTTGGCAGTGTGCAATGTCATGGGCTCCTCAATGACAAGGATTGCTGACAGCGTCATTTACACAAGGGCAGGCCCAGAGATTGGAGTTGCATCAACAAAGGCATTCACGACGCAGCTTGCTGTTTTGTACCTGCTGACTATCCTGCTGTCAAGAATAAGAAAAACTCTGAACGAGGAGCAAATTGAAAGCATGATGCAGGGAATAAGAAAGATTCCATTGCAGCTGCAGTCTGTCCTTGACGAGGACAAGGAAATAATAAAATGCGCAGAACTTTACCACCAAAAGCTTAATTCTATGTACCTTGGAAGAGGTGTAAATTTCCCGATTGCGCTTGAAGGCGCTTTGAAATTGAAGGAGGTCAGCTACATACATGCAGAGGGCTATCCTGCTGCGGAAATGAAGCACGGGCCTATTGCATTGATTGACAAAAACATGCCGGTTGTTTTTATTGCGCCGCATGACGTATACTCCTACAAAAAAGTCCTCGGCAACATAGAGGAAGTGAAGGCAAGAGGCGGAATAATAATCGCAGTTGCCACTGAGGGTGATAAGGAAATCCCAAAAAAGGCAAATCACACAATTTTCATTCCTAAGACGCTGTACACTCTAAGCTCAATTCTCGCTGTTGTTCCGCTGCAATTATTGGCTTACCATATTGCCGATAAATTGGGACATAATCCGGATTTGCCAAAGAACTTAGCAAAATCGGTAACGGTAGAGTAACTATTTAAAAGTAGTAAGGATCAAAAGATTTATAAATGGATATTTAATCAAAAATCTTAAAATTGAATTGCATTCGGACAAAACAAAAATAATACAATTGAAGAACGGAATTAACTTGCTTGGCTATGGGGTATTTTATCATCATAAATTGTTAAGAAGGGCAAATAAAAGGAAATTCAAGAGAAAATTTAAAGAAAAATTGAATTTGTATAAAAATAATGAAATCATTTATGAAGATTTTGTCCAGACTCTGCAAGGCTGGCTTGGCTACGCAATGTGGGCAGATACATACAAGCTAAGACGGAATATAATTAAGATTATAGATTAAGTGACCACTGGACATGTGCGCGTGATATTTATAAAGAACTAATTCTACCTAATTGAAAAAGAGAACACACAAAACTGCAAATAATTTACATCTCCAAAACATTTAAATACTTAAAGAATCTAAATATATAATATGGGCACGATGACTATAAACCTAAAGGATGATGTAGAGAAAGAGTTCAGAGAAACTGTCAAAGAAGAGTTTGGACAGGGCAAGGGCAAGCTTGGCAAAGCCATCGAAGACGCCCTTGAAAAATGGATACATGAAAAAAGGCAAAAGGAATTAGCCAAGAAGGGGATTGAGCTTACCAACAAAGGGCTTTACAATCTGAAAGGATGGAAATTTAACAGGGAAGAAATTTATGATAGGTATTAAAGAACAGTATTTGATTGATTCCAACATTCTGATTTACGCTTACGATAAGGCTGCAGGCCATAAGTATTCAAAGGCCAAAGAAATAATCAACGACTGCTGGAAAGGAAAACTTGATTTGGCCATTTCTTCCCAAAATTTGGCAGAATTTGCTGTCGTTTCAGTCAAAAAAGGAGGATTAAGCTTTGAGCAAGTTAAAACGATTATCACTCTTATAACCGAATTTGATGGTTTCAGAAAGATTAATTATAGCTCATTGACCGTGATATCTGCTGTAAGTCTGGCGCATGAGCATGAAATGTCATTCTGGGACGCTTTGATTGCGGCAACTATGAAAGAAAATAGCATTTTCAACATTTACACAGAAAATACGAAAGATTTTAAAGTGCCTTGGCTAAATTCTATCAATCCTTTTGCCAAGGAATAAAAAAGCTCATTGAAAAAAGGATACAAATCCACTGGACACTGGACATCTCTCCGTAAGATATTAAAAGTGTAAAATCTTTGCACTCCTAATGCTGCTTGTAGATGTGCATGAGCCGAAATCCCTTGCGGCAGAGCTGCATCAGGGAATGCCGATAAAGGCAATCACGCTCAAATACGGGGATTACTCATTTTCCGGCACCATTATTGAGCGAAAGAGCCTTTCGGATTTTTTCTCCTCGCTGAAAAGCGGCAGGCTGTTGGAGCAGATGGAGAACATAAACAGATTTTATACCAATAAATACCTTCTGATTGAGGGATTTTTTGATTTTGAATACGTAAATAACATAGAATACCTGTACAATCAGCTTTTCCGCATAACTCATGATTTTGGTGTCAGGATTATTTTTTCAAAAGATGAAAAGCAAACTGCCGCTTTTATAAGAAAATTGTACTTTAGGAGATTTCTTGGCAGCGCAATTCCTGTTGCAAAAAGAAGCAAAATTCATTGCGCCGCAAACCTGTTTGGTATCAGCAGAAGAAAACTGGAGAGCATATACATTCATTTTGGCTCAATCTCAAATATGGCGAAAGCCGACAGAAATGAATTTAATAAAATAAAAGGCATAGGGAATAAAACAGTTGACAAGCTGAAAGATGTCTTAAATTCCGATATTTTTAATAAGTAGGCATCATTTTAAAAGGGAAAATGAAAAAAGAAACAAAGCCCTTGATGATAAAGCCGCCCCACATAGCGCTTTTGCTTTTGCTCCTGTCATGGATTGTCAAGAAATTTTTCCCAGAGTTTAATGTAATAAGCTACCCTTACAATAAATTCGGAGTTGTTATTCTCATCCTAGGATTGTCATTGACGTTTTGGGCGTTTTATCTGTTCAAGAAAAGCAAAACTCCTTTAATCCCCGGAGAAAAGCCAACTTTTATGGTCATGGAAGGACCGTACAAATTCACAAGAAACCCGATGTACCTTGGCGTTTCGATTGCGCTTTTAGGAGCGGCAGTATACTTCGGAAACTTGTTTTCATTTTTGTCGCCGATTCTCTTTTTTATATCCGCGAATTTTTACTTTATACCATTTGAAGAAAAGTTGATGGAAAAAACATTTAAAGAGCACTACCTAATGTATAAAAAACATGTGAGAAGATGGCTATAACTATAAGAAACGCAACACCCAATGACTCAAAAGGAATAGCTCATGTCCTCATACAAAGCTACAACATAAAGGATTTGGAAGAGGGCGTTCAGGTTTTTATGTCGGAGTCAAAAAAACCGCACCATTACATTGTTGCCGAGGAGAATGGGAAAATTGTCGGTATTGTCACATGGCTGATGCATGGGCTTCCAAAGCACCAGCTTGCTGAGCTTGACCGGATTGCAGTTTTGCCTGAATATAGGGGAAAAGGCGTTGCCAAGGACTTGTTTGATGCGCTTATTAAAGACGTGCAGGAATTTTTCAAGAAGCAAAATTCAAAACTGAGAAAACTATATTTGCTAACGCACGCAGACAATCAAAGAGCGCAGAAGTTCTACAAAAATCTCGGGTTCAGGCACGAAACAACCTTGAAAGAGCATTATTATACTGGTAAGGACGAGTTTGTTTATAGCATGTTTTTTAAGTAAATTTTTATCTTCATTCAATCAAATTCAAAAACTGCGCCTTTGAATTATACATCAAATACGGATTTGTTTTCTTTTGATTTCCGAGAGTATCTGATTTGGTAGGGCCGTAATCGTGCCCTGGATAAATTTCAATGCTGTCGTCCAATCTCTTAAGTTTTTGCAAACTTTCAAACAATTGCGAAGCATTTCCTCCAGGCAAATCTGTCCTGCCGATTGCATTCACGAATAAAGTGTCCCCTGTAATCAGCTTATTTTCAAATAGAAGGCAGATTGAACCTTGCGTGTGCCCCGGTGTGTGGATTATTTTGATTTTTATTTTTCCAACGCCAATTTCGTCATTGTCTTTTAGCATGTGGATTTTTATTTTTTCATTTCTGATTTCCTTTTTTATAGTGTCTTCATCATTTTCGTGGAAATAAACACCGGAATTTGTTTTGGACGCAAGCTCGTCCAATTTTTTTATGTGGTCAAAATGAGAATGTGTCAAGATTATTTTTTTGATTTGAAGATTTTCGTATTCGGCAGCTTTGATCAAATCATCCGCATTCCATCCGCAATCTACTATTGCAGCTTCCCTTGTTTTTTCATCCCCAATGATATAGGAAAAATTCTGCATCGGCCCTATTGGAATTTGCCTGAAAATCATTTTATTTTTCTCGCAAAGCTCATGAACCCGGAATGCCCGAGGCCTTTGCTCTTTGGCCTTACTTTGCGCTCTTCAATTTCCCATTCCCTTTCTGTCACTTCGATTGTTTTTAAGTAAACAAAATCGTCGTTTTTCCTTAATGCATTCACAAAGTCAGCAACTTGGGGGACGCTTGGGGAATATGAAGCAAGAAATCCTCCAGCTTTCAGGGCTTTTGAGCTGCTTTCAACTGCAAGCCATGGCTCAGGCAAATCCAGAATAACTGCGTCGACATCTTTTTCATCAGTTCCTTCATAGATATTCTTATTTTTTACTTTTATATTTTTCAGCCCAAGGAATTCAATGTTTGCATTTACTATTTCAATAAAGTCTTCCCTTATCTCATAAGTTATGACTTCTTTCGCAATTGATGCCAAAAAACACGATAAAGCTCCTGAGCCGGCGCCAGCGTCAAGAATTCTGGATTCCTTGTTGATGCCGGCAATTGCGATTATTACTCCAATATCCTTCAAGGGAATAATCTGGGCCCCTCTTTTTATCCTGCCGTACAGGTCAATAAAGCTTGGACTCATCACAAAAAGCTCTTTTCCCGTGTTTGTCTTAACCAATTCCCCTTCCTTCGCCTTTTTCAGGTCAGAACTTTTGACAAGGCCATATTGAGTATGGAAGTCATTTTCCAAATCCCTGACAAAGAATTTTTTGCCTTGCCTTGTTAAAAGAACTTTATTTGTCATAATCCAAGAAAATCAGGACATTATAAAAAATTAATGAAAATAAAACAAAAAGAAAGAACTTACTTCTTTCTTCCCTTTGTTTCTGGCACAGCGCAGTGCCCGCAGGATGGCATTACGTGCTTTAAGACGCCCTTGATTACCAATAAGGTGCCTATCACTACCCAGACATTCCATTGGAACCAATATTCGTTTGCTATTAAAATAAGACCTACCACTATGTACTTGGTGCCCCAGCACTTGCTGCAGACTCCATCACAACATGTTGAACCCATATTCTCGCCTCCTAAAGTTGAAGGTAGGAATCGCTGATTCGCTACCTTATTTACATCCTGAAAATACAGCTATTTAAGGTTTGCTATTTTTTTCAATATTGCTGGCAACTTTCCGTTAATTTAAAACAAACAAAAATTCTTTAGAAAAGGATAAATATTTATATTTCCTAATTAAAATAATGCTAATAATGGTATATTAGATTAAAAAAACGTATATTAATTAGAAAATAATAATTTTTTATATTTAAAAAACGGTCTTTTGTTTATTAATAATTAATATATGTTTATAAAAGGTGAACAATGCTTTCGTTTTCGGACAACGAGATGGCTGTAATTAATTTCTTGGTTAGGAATTTCACTGAAAAGCTTACCATCCGGAGCATTGCACAAAGGCTTAAGTTCAGCGCTGCCGGAGTATTTAATATACTAAAAAAGCTTGAGCAGGAAAGGATTGTGGTTGGCGAGAGGCTTGGCACGGGGCTTTTTTATTCGATTAATTTTGAAAGCAAAATTGCAGAACACCTTGCCTTCATTATGCTTCTTTATTCTGAGGAAATTCCAAAAGCAAATCTTGAGCAGATAAAAAGTGCAAAGGCAGCAATCCTGAGCAAGAAAAATCTTCTTTTGGTTTCGAGCCTAAACTCGCTTGAGATTCCTGCACCCGAGCTTCATCCAATTGTGAAGTCAGAAGAAGAGCTAATCGAGCTTTTCAGGAAGAAAGACCCGGCTGTGCTTCAGATTTTGAAAGATGGAACGGTTTTGTTTGGAGAGGAAATTATCATTGGCATTATCAAAAAATCAATTTCAAGGTTTTAGCATGAAAAACTTAAACAAAAAAACTGGAGTGATGTTTGCAATAGGGCTGCTTCTTCTTGTATTGGCATCTTCTTATGCGCATGCAAGGCCATTCACCCAGGTACTGGAAGGGGGATTAAGCCAGTTCCATAACTTTTTTGCAGCTGAGCAGTACAAGCCGTACTCAAAGGCAATTGATTTCTTTTTCTTTGCAATCCTATTTACCGCAATTTACATGATGGGGGCAAGGTATGCGTTCAGGGAGATGAAAAAGCCCGAAAGGGTTATTGTGATATTGCTTGGGCTAATGACAGCGTTTTTGCTTGTCCTGGGAGGATTTTCTGCAACACTTCTTCTTCCCTATCTTCACTGGCTTTTGTACCTGCTGCTATTCATTTTATTCTGGTGGCTCTTGAAAGGGATAAAGAGCCCGTTCTGGAGATTTTTGCTTGCATTGTTATTGGCACTTTTAACTATTGCATTATTGCAGGGATTGTTTGATGCGCTTTCCCCCCCGGACTTAAGCGGAGGCGATTCAGCGCTTAAGAACTTCTTCAAGTCAATTGGGGAATCTTTTAAGGGAATTGACATTGGAGTCCAGGGGATTGGCCTTCCCGACTATGCAAAGGACTTTTTGGGGATACCCCAAGTTACAACTCCAACCGGGCCTGAAATTGTTGCTCCAACACCAACACCAGCTGACCAGACAGGAAAAGAAGACAAAGGATTCTGGGGAAACAACAGCTGGTGGATTATTTCTCTGATATTTTTATTGCTGCTCGGGGGCATCGGGGCTTTTGGGATCAGGGCATGGAGAAAAAGAAAGCCAAAAAGCAAGGAAGACAAGAAAAAGCAGGAGGAAGAGCTAACTCTCGAGAAAATAAAAGATGAAATCAAAAAGATAATAGAGCTCAAGCAGAAAATCCTGAAGAGCCTCCGCGACATAATGGAGAGGAAAAAGAAGTTAGCTGCAGAAGAGCTTGAAGTATATCATAAAATTACAGGACATCCCTCATTTGACCCTGCATATCTTCTTGATGCCGAATCAGAACAGTATAAGGAGTTTTTACAAGCAAGCAGAACGGTGACAGAGCTTTTGAAACTTGAAGTTGAAACTGAAGAGGATTTAATAAAATTAAGGATAATAGAAGAAATTCTTGCTGGAACTAACCTAAAGCTTGAAACAAGGGATGACTTAATTAAAAAAGTTTTTGATGAGCTTAAGCAGCATTATTCTATCAAGGATTTGCAGAAGGGAAAGCTTGTCGAGTGGAGCGAGTTTTTGGCAAATAGGTATGTAACGAGAATCAAGAACGCTCCAGATGAAAAATCAGGAGAGATTACAGCAAATGACCCGAAAAGAATCAGAGGATTTTATAAGCCGATTGACTTGGCAAGTTTTAGACTGGGAGAAGAAGTGTTTAGAGCAGCTCCTGAATGGTATTTAAAGGCAGTCGGGGCGATGTCTGCATCGTTCAAGCAGCTTAAGAATGAAAACAAAGGACTTGTTTATGAAATAATGAGCAAGATTGCAGAATTCCTGCTTTTGGGGAGAAGACAGGAAGATGTTGAAAAAGAACTCAACCAGATATTGGATGCGAATAAATTGATATCGTGGTACAAGCACGGCAGGCTGGCAAAATGGTCCGAGATAGGAAAAAGGAACCATCAGGCATTAAAACAGTTTTTTGCAAATGAGGAGGTGATTTTCTATTCAGGAGAGAAAAGTCAGAACATAAACGAGGACGCAGCAAGAAAGTTCACTGGGCCGGGTATACTCTTCAAAATCAACCAGCAGATGCGGCTTTTGCAATATATTCTAAAATTAATCGAGTTTATCGAGAGCGAAAGAAAGTCATTTACACAATTGCAGGAATTAAAAGTTTCTATCAGAAACCCGCAGAATCAAGAAGAATGGACTGAAGTTGCAGCAATGGAAATGGAAATAGAAAATAGAACTTACAAACATTATGTGCTGGGCAATAATCCGTCAATGAGAATCTGGACAAATTTTGCAGAGGGGATACCTCCGTTTCAAGTTATTTGTTTTGTTGACAATGTGGAAAAAGCAGGAATAACTGCGCAGGAAAAATATAATGAAAGTCCTGTTGTTAGGTTCTTTAATAAAGGAGATGGCTCAGCTGGCGATATTGGCGTGCTTTCGATTGGAAGACACATAATAAGAGTTTCTGCAATAAGCCCAAAAGACACCTTCAGAAGGTACGGTTCACAAACGATTGTTGTTGACATCGGAGGAAGAATATCTCCACAACCTG
>CAZGTJ010000014.1:4714-11623 GCA_964528545.1 uncultured Methanosarcinales archaeon | reverse complement strand
TCTCTCAAAATCAATTAAAAACGGATTATCGCCTTGAACTATTATGTGCTTATACGGGTGGTGCATTTCTTCCTTGTCAATTCCCAATTTATCCAGGACAAACATCTGCCTAAATAATTTTTTTAGAATTTGCCTTGCTTTTCCGCTGCTTTCCCTTTCAATGAAATCCGATATGAAGACGCCATCGATGAACTCGTAAATGAGGTAATTTTCATTAGAGTCCATCAGCTTTGGGCCTATTTTGTGCTTGTTCAGCCTGAAAATCCATTTTCCTTCGTTGACGATTCTTCCATGGGCCATGCTGCCTGGATTTTTAGTTTTGATTGTGACTTTCCTGTTCCCTAGAAAACCCGTATAAACAAATCCCCTGTGGCCCTTTGCAAAATATTTCACAAATCTTATGCCCTTTTTCTCGAGATTTTTCAAAAAATCAGCTTTTTTGAGCAGATAAACATAAATGTCCTCGAAGAATATGTGCGTTTTCTCCAATTCCTGAAACTCAAGAAGGTTATTTTGCATGAATTCCTCAACTTTTTCTTTCTTTGTCAAGGATGAGAAAACCATCAGCACAATCCCTTCTTTTTCAAGAAAATCGCCGGCATTGTCCAAAAATATTTCAATTACTTCGTAGCCCTTTTTTCCGCCCTCCAAAGTCAAATCCCTGACCTTCAACTCCTGCGGCAGGTAAGGGGGGTTGAAGATTATAGTGTCAAATCTTCCCTTGATTTTTTCAAACAAATCTGACTGGAGAAATTTTATTTTTCTATGTTTAATACTTCTTCTGCAGTAATCCACAACTCTTTTCTGCACATCTGTCGCAAGAACCGAAACGACATTGTTTTTCTGGGCTGCTGCTATTGCCTGTATACCTGAGCCTGTGCCAACGTCGAGAACTTTCCCATGGGCAAACTGCCTTACACAGCGCTCCAGCAAAATAGAGTCCTCCTGAGGGTCATAGCCAAACTTGCACTTTAGCATGAGAGGGATATTTCCCAGAATTATTTAAATCTTTAGAAGCTATCCTTTCTTTTTTGACATTACCTCCCTTAGAAGAACTATCTCATTCTTGATTAGCTTTGTCTCATAAATGTGCTGGGTCACTTCTTGTTTTAGCAATCTTGTTTCGTCAATCAGCTGGTTAATGACAACGCTAAGCTCTTCCTTGACGCTTTCGTTGCTGTCAGTTAAAATTACAATAAATATCAGGATAAGCCAGAGGAAAATTGCCGATATGAATGACCAGTTTATTACTGGTTCCGATAGAAACGTGCTGTTGATGAGCTTAAACCCCACAATTCCAATAAAAATCCCGACAACAAGAAGAAGCTTTTCAAAAAGTGTCGCCTGCTGGAATTTCTTGTATACTGCCTTAAACATAACCTGTTAGTTCAAACGGTCCTTTATATTCTTTTTGATTATCCAAGTATCCGGACTGAGCATTTGCACAGGCTTTTGAACATTTCTGCATCCTGCCTTGACCCCACAATTGAGCCATAATGCATCGGAACCGCAACTTTCGGCATGAACCTGTTCGCGGCATTCGCCGCCTCCTGCGCAGTCATCACATAAGTTCCGGAAACCGGCAAAAGAGCAATGTCGATATTTTTGAGATTTGACATTTCAGGAATGTCATCGGTATCGCCTGCATGGTAAATTCTTTTTCCATCCATATTGATTATTACCCCCACCCAACCATTTCCCTTTGGATGAAAGTCTTTGTTTGTATTGTAGGCGGGCACGGCTTCGATTTTAATTCCATCAACCAAAACTGACTGGCCGGGGCTTATTGCTTTTATATTTCCAGAAATTTTTGATTTGCAGTCCGGGGGAGTTACTATTATAGTGCTTTTTGTCTGGATTTTTTTTATGTCTTCAGGAGAAAGATGGTCAAAGTGCTCGTGAGTTATAATTATTATATCGGCAGGTTCTGCCTCGCTTATCTTGAAAGGGTCAATATAGACAGTCTTTCCTGATTTTATTTTGAATCCCGCGTGCCCAAGCCATTTGATTTTTTCGATCACAGAATGATGGTAGGTTTTGAAATTTAAAAGGCTTGCGGTACGCGCTCAAGCTAGCTTTAGGGCCATTTCTTCTGCGGCTTTTTTCATATCTTTCGCTTCGTAAATGGCCCTTCCAACAATTGCATGCCACCGTTCAAGCTTTTGCGCAATTCCCGTTATATCCCCTCCTTGAGTTACCAGCCCGGGGGAATAAAAAACCGGATTTTTAATTTTCGACTCGACAATTTTCTTGTAAATCAAAACCTTGCCGGGCTTGTTTCCGGGAACAACAAAATCAGCAATCCCAAGAGAGGCTGCAATTTCATAAATTTTTTTTGGGGCGTCATTCTCAATAAATCCTCCGGCTTCCCTAAGATATGCCGGGTGGGTCATTTCGCCTCCGACAATCACGTGCATTTTTGCCTTTTGAGCTGCCAGTATCCATGCCTTTTCTGTTTCAGGGCCGGCTTGGGGAAAAAATATTACTGAATCGGCTAATTTGCATGCAGTTACGAATTTCGAGCCCATTTCAGGAATGTCTGTCGCGGCTTTCTGGTGGTCGTAAATAATCGGCTTGTTTGTGATTTTTCTTATCGTTTCCGCCACTTTTTCCATGCCAAACGGGATTATGATTTCAAAGCCAATTTTGTAGGCGGAAACCCCTTTTACATCACAGGTTTCCCTGACCAGCTTTTTTAGCTTCTCGATGGAGTCAACATCACAGCTTGGGATTATTGACTTGCTTTGCCTTATTAATTGCATATTCCGCAATAATCCTAAAGATTTTTATAAATTTATTGATTTTATTTTTTCTTATTCTTATTGCTTCCCCTATTTTCCCCTTCCTTACTTCCCTGTACGACTTCCAGAAAAAGTATCCGATTACAGCAAAAGTTATTGCCGGGGACAGCCAGTCGGGAATATGCAGGCCGAATGCGTGCCCAAGCATTACAATCCCAAGCGCAAGAATCGAATACATTGCGCCGTTTTTCAAATACCTGTATTTTCTTACCCGCTCTATATTGCTTACAGTAAGCTGCCTTACGACAAGAGCTCCAATGCCGTTGCCTATCAAAATCAGCGGAATTGAAAATGTAAATGCAAATGCCCCAAGAACCCCGTCAATTGAAAATGTTGTGTCAAGAACTTCCAAATAAAATATCTTGCTGATATCCGTCATGCCGGATTTCCCCTCTATCATTTCCTTTTCCATTTTTTCCGCATTTTCCTTAAAGCCATGCGTTATGAAAAACGCAGTCGAGCCAACAACTGCCCCGAACGCCATAAGCGGATTTTTATGGATCGCAATCCAAATTATTGCGGTAAGGAGCACGGACACAACTGCAAAAAACCAAACTCCCTGGCGCTGTATAAACTCCTCGCCTGCAAGGCCATAATGCTTTGGCTCAAGAAAAAGCCAGTGGAAAAACAAAAAGACAAGAAAAGTTCCGCCTCCTGCAAGAAGTATCGGCGCTGATTCCTCTATGATTCTAACAATTTCTGGGTCGGATGAAAATGAAGCGGTGAATGCCTCAATTGGGCCAAGGCTCGGGTTGCTTGCCCATATGATAAGCCAGGGCAAAAGCCCCCTTACAAGAAAAACTGCGATTATGACGCCCCATATCAAAAACCATCTTCTGGCTTTCTTGGACATTGTCCCCAGGACTTCTGCGTTAATAATCGCATTATCCACGCTGATTATAATTTCAAATAATGCAAGCCCAGAAATAATCAAAACAAGCGAAAATATATCCATTATAAGAGGCAATGAAAATTAATTAATAAATTTTGTCCTTTGGATTGCTGCAGGTTAAAAAATTTGCAAAGTCGAGCAAAGTGCCTTGGAAAAGCCATATCCTTTCGTTCGATTTTCAATATAAAAAAACTTTAATTTTACGGAGAACTTCCAGTGGCTCCTTTGAATAAAAAACCGGACAGGATTTCAGGAAACCCTCATTCAATGTGCCTGCCAAAGATTGGACTCCGAGTCTTTGTTCCTAGTCCAAATTATAGTCCGTGTATTTACTCTTCCGCAATTGCGATGCTGATGCAGCTATCTTTGCTTTTTTTGAGGAATGAGGAATGCAACTATGAATGGAATGACCATCGCTGACCACCCCAGGTAGATCGCCCACATCGGATAGCCCTCGTAAGGGGCGGCAAGCTCCTTCTTGAGCTGCAGAAACACAATGACAGCAAGCGCAATTGGGATTACATACTTTATCGCCGCACTCCACCATTTTCCTATTTTTATGTCGGACACCTGATTGACATAATTCCTCAATTTTTCAGCCCCTAAAATCCACCCGACCGCAATGCACTCCAAAATGCCCACAACGACAAGATTGTAATTGTTCACAAAGTGGTCAATCACGTCAAGAAAGTAAAGCCCTGCATTTGTCGCAAACAAAAGCCCACCGAAAAATCCGAGCGTGCAGACTATTAATGCGACAGCCTCCCTTTTAACTTTTATCTTGTCTGTTATGGTGGTGTTAATCGCCTCGACAAGCGAGAATGCGCTGTCGTAAGCGATGACAGCTAGTATCAAAAAGAAGATAAGTCCGAATAGTGCTGCATAAGGCATAAGGCTCAGTGCCTGCGGGAATACCACAAACGCCAGCCCGGGTCCCGATGCCACAACTTCATCAATCGGGACACCTTGCGCAGATGACATAAACCCAAGCGTTCCAAATACGATAAATCCTGCCAAAATCGAAAAGACGCTATCCGACACTCCAACTATGACTGCATTTTTTGCTATGTCTTCTTTTTTGTCGTTAAAGCTTGAATAAGCGATCAGAACTCCAAACCCGAGGCTTAGCGAGAAAAATATCTGGGAAATTGCCGCAATCCACACTTCCGTGTCCAGAAGCGCGCCAAAGTTTGGCTTGAGGTAATATGAGAGCCCCGCAGCAGATCCGCTTAAGGTGACTGCCCTTATCAAAATTACAATAAACAGGATTGCCGCAATTGGCACCGTCCAGTTGATGACTTTCGAAACGCTCTTTGTGCCTTTCCAGACACTAAAGTAAATAAGAATCCAGCTCACAACAAGCGCAAGCAGCACAGCAGGAACCAACTGCCCGGCTGCATTTATGCTCCCACTCAACTGCAAGACGCTCCCAAAAAAATATGATTCTGAATCAGCCGCCCATTGCGTTCCTACTGATGTAAAAAAATAAATCAATGTCCAGCCCATGACAACTGTATAATAGCTAGTGATTATAAACGCCGTAAAAAGTGCAAACCATCCTATGCCGCTAAGTCTCCTTCTGATTGACGCAAAAGCGTCCACTGCGCCTTTTTGTATTTTTTGGCCTAGCGCAAATTCGAGAATCAAAAGGGGTATCCCAACTACAATTAGCGCAATCAAGTATGGAAGCAGAAATGCCCCTCCGCCGTATTTATATGCCAGATACGGAAATCTCCACACATTCCCCAGTCCGATTGCAGAAGTTATAGCTGCAAACAAGAAAGTCAATCTTGTAGGCCATCTGTCCCTTGCCATTCAACCACCCCGAGTGTTCTTTTTGAAGCATATATTTAAACTTTTTGCATGTGAGGATTTTAGAGTGATAACACTGTTGGCTCCAGCAACGCATAGCTTAATAAATTAAAATCCAATACTAAAATTATGCAGCCCCTAATCCAAAAATACAGGCCAAAATCAACAAAGGATATAGAAGGCCAAGACGAGCAGATAAGCAAACTGCAGGATTTCATTGTAAATTATCAAAAGCAGAAAAAGAAAGCTGCTCTTATTTATGGCTCTTCCGGAGTTGGAAAGACGAGCAGCGTTTGTTCGATTGCACAGGAGATTGGGTATGAGGTAATCGAAGTCAATGCGTCTGATTTCCGGAATGCAGAACAGATAAACCAGAAGGTGGGAAATGCAATAAAGCAAAGAAGCTTGTTTGCTCCAGGCAAGATTATTCTTGTTGACGATGTTGACGGACTTAGCGGCCAGCAAGATAGAGGAGGTTTGCAGGAGATCATAAGGCTGATGGAAAAATCAACTTTTCCGATAATTCTAACGGTGCAGGACCCTTTCGACAACAAGTTCAGCACTTTAAGGAGCAAATCAAATATGATCCATTTCAATTCGCTTGACCATAATTCAATTTTCAAGATTTTGAAAAGGATAGCAGAAAAGGAAAAAATAGGGTATGATGAAGAAACTTTAAAGTCATTTGCAAGAAGGTCCGGCGGCGACGCAAGAGGCGCAATCAATGACTTCCAGACAATCACTCAGGGGAAAAAAGAGCTTAAAAAGGAGGATTTTGAAGACATTTCCGACAGAGTCAGGACAGAAAAAATAATGACAGCCTTAAACAAGATATTCAAGACAACTGACATGAAAATTGCAATCAATGCGCTTGAGAATGTGGAGGAAGACACTAGCGAGCAGTTTCTGTGGATTGATGAGAATTTGCCAAAGGAGTACACAAACCCAAAGGACTTGGCAAGAGCCTATGACATGATAAGCAAGGCAGACGTGTTTAACAGAAGAATAAGGAGATGGCAGCACTGGAGGTTCCTTGTTTATGTCAACGCGCTGTTATCGGCGGGAATCGCGTCTGCAAAGGATGAGAAATACAGGAATTTTGTAGAGTACAAGCCAACAGGAAGGATACTAAAAATATGGTGGGCAAACCAAAAGCAGGCAAAGAAAAAGGCTATCGCTGAAAAAATTGCTTCAAAAACACACTCGTCAAAAAAAGACATTTTGAAAAATACAATTAGTTATATTCCGCTAATGTTCAAAAATAAGGAAATGAAAAAAAGCATTATTTCTGAATTGGATTTAAATGAAGAGGAAATTGAATGGGTTGAAAAGCAGATTAAGGTTTAAAATGCAGTTCATAACAGCAAAAGAGCTAAAGCAAAGAAAAAATGAATTCTTGATTTT
>CAZGTJ010000014.1:3923-4704 GCA_964528545.1 uncultured Methanosarcinales archaeon | reverse complement strand
GATATTAGGGATGCCAATAAATTCAGGCAGAATACTATAGAGGGAAGCAAAAATATTGATGTGTATAATGATGTCCATGAGGGCGATTATGAGCTTACGGAAAAAAAATTGAAAGCTCTTCCGAAAAATAAGGAGATTATTGTTGTGTGCAATGCAGGTGTCACGGCGCAGCCGGCCTGCCAAATCCTTACTTTAATGGGCTACAAGGCCAAGGTCCTTGAGCATGGAATGATCGGATGGAATTCACTCCGCCAATAATTTTTGGGATTAAACTTTTAAATAAGGAGTTAAATCTGTTATACTATGGAATTTCCTAAAAACTATAATCCAAAAGCCTCAGAGCCTAAATGGCTCGAATTCTGGGAAAAGGAAAAAATCTATGCTTTTGACCCGGAGAGCAAAAGCGAGATTTATTCTGTTGACACTCCGCCTCCGACTGTAAGCGGAAAAATGCACCTTGGCCACTCATTCTCTTATTCGCAGCAGGATTTTATCGTGCGATTCCACAGGATGCTTGGCAAAAATATATTTTATCCCTTTGGCGTTGATGATAATGGCTTAGCTACAGAAAGAATGATTGAAAATATGAAGAATGTAAAAGGCCAATTTATGCCAAGGCATGAATTTGTAAAATTATGCTATAATACTGTCGAAGAATTAAGAGCCAATTTTGTATTTGATTGGAAAAGAATTGGAGTAAGTGCAGATTTTAACATTTTTTATTCAACAATAAACAAACATTCTCAAAAAATCAGTCAGCGCTCTTTCATTGACCTTTACA
>CAZGTJ010000014.1:0-3913 GCA_964528545.1 uncultured Methanosarcinales archaeon | reverse complement strand
AAAAGGAGGATTTACAGGAAAAAAGCGCCGATAATGTTCTGCCCTGCGTGCCATACCGCGATTGCGCAAGTGGAGCTGAAGGATGCGGAAAGGGAATCTAATTTAGTTTATATAAAGGCAGGCGTTGAAGGCGCAAAAGAACATCTTGTATTCGCAACCACAAGGCCCGAGCTGATTTACGCGTGCGTTGGAATTTCTGTCCATCCTGACGACAAAAGATACAAGCATTTGATTGGAAAAAATGTCAGGATTCCCCTGATAAACAGGAGCGTCAAGCTTGTCCCTGACGAGTTTACGGATATGGAGTATGGCTCAGGAGTTGTTTATTACTGCACTTACGGAGGAGTGGACTGCATCGAGTGGATGATAAGGCATCCTGAAATAAAGCCAATAGACATCATGGGGCTTGACGGCAAGCTAAATGAGCTTTCTGGCAAATACAAGGGGATGAAAAGCGAAGAGGCAAGAAAAAAAGTTGTCGAGGATTTGCAAAAAGACGGTGCAATTGTCAAATCAGAAAAAATAAGGCACATTGTGAATACCCACGAAAGATGTGATACTGACATAGAGTATATTTCCACAAACCAATGGTACATCAGATACCTTGACTTAAAAGATGATTTCATAAAATACGGCCGCAAAATAAGATGGTATCCCGAGCACATGCGTGCAAGATATGAAAACTGGATCAAGGGATTGAGATGGGACTGGAACATCTCGAGGCAGCGTCATTTTGGAGTTCCAATACCGATTTGGAACTGCAGGAAATGCAATGAATGGGTTGTTGCAGATGAAAAGCAACTGCCCGTTGACCCGTTGGTTGACAAGCCATTGCACAAGTGCAAATGCGGCTCAAGCGAATTTGAAGGCGAGAAAGACGTGCTTGACACATGGGCAACCTCATCCTTAACTCCGGATATTGCAATTGGGCTGTTTAAAGACAAGCCTGTTGCAAAGAAATTGCATCCGATGGATTTAAGGCCGCAGGCGCATGACATAATCACATTCTGGCTTTTCAACACAGTTGTCAAAAGCTATTTCCACCATGATGAATTACCATGGCGCAATGCGATGATTTCGGGATGGGCTCTTGACCCTCACGGAAAGAAGATGAGCAAGAGCAAAGGGAATGCTGTTGACCCAAGAGAAATGATTGCAAAATACTCTGCCGATTCATTAAGGTTCTGGGCAGCCGGCTCAAGGCTGGGAGATGACCTGCCTTTCCAGGAGAAAGACCTTGTCACAGGAAGCAAATTCACGATAAAAATATGGAATGCAAGCAAATTTGCATTCATGCACTTAGCTGACTATGATGGTGGGAAGCCAACAAAGCCCCACATTATGGAACGCTGGATTCTGTCAAAATTAAGCGGTGTTGTAAAGGAATCCACGGAAAATATGCTGAATTATGAGTATTCCCACACAAAGCTTGCGACTGAAACTTTCTTCTGGCACACCTTTTGCGACAATTATTTGGAGATTATAAAAGACAGGCTCTATAATGCCGACAAAAGAGGGAAAGACGCAAGATTGTCTGCGCAATTTGGACTTTACACTTCACTGCTGGCTATAATCAAATTAATGGCCCCAATAATGCCTTTTATAACAGAGGAGCTGTACCATATGCATTTCAAAAAATATGAAAAAGCAAAATCAGTTCATCTTTCAAGATGGCCAGATTTGGATATGGTTGACGAGCACGCCGAGCATATCGGAGACTTTGTTGTTGATGTTATAGAATTTGTAAGAAAACAAAAAACCTCAAAGCAAATGTCATTGAAAGCGCCTGTTAAAAAGCTTGTGATTAAATCTAAAATCGAGGAAAAGGACTTCGATGAAGTTGAAGCTGAGATTAAAGCTGCGACATCCGCTGAGTCAATTATATTCGAGCCGACAAGAGGCAAAGGAGCAGAAAAAGACTTAGAGATTGAAGTTGAGTTTTGAAAAGGGGGACCGTTACGTTAACTTTTTCGTAAAGTATAAAAGCAAGTATATCTATGATTGATTGTTCCAGAAATGCCTGGCGAAGTAGCTTTGCAGCAAAGAAGTTCTTCGAAGCATCTTCTCTGCTCGTTAAAGCGTATTTAATGGAGAATTGTCTGCCTCAAAGATTAAATCTTTGATTGAGAGCAACTCCAAAAGAATTTCGGAAAATGGCATGACAAGCCGCCTAGACGACACTTTCTTTTCAAACATGATTAACGTAACAGTCCCTTGAAAAGGGAATATTTAAATAAAGGTTGTTTTAAGTTTAAAGTAAAACAATAGCGAGGTGGGATGGATGAGTGTAACATTGGGACCGGGAATAACTGTTTCTAGCAATGTTATTATTGCAAATGCTGACTTGTTCGTAAGATTTGATAACCCCCCAATAGACCCGATAGAAAGTATTGTTCAAAGGGCAGCGAGCGAATTTTCTAGACGATATGGGGCAGCGCCGTTTGTCGAGAATGAAAGAGACTATTTCAGGGCAGTTACGCTTGTCAGAAGAGGTGAGCCAGTTAGAAGAGTAATTGCACTTTATGCTCCAAAACCTCAGTTGGAAGAATCTACCAGAGAAGACTCAGATGATATCCAATATCATGAAGCCCAAGGTGAGGTATCGGTATCAAGATATAATGTAGATTTTAACGGCAAGGGGAGCGGGCGTTCTCCACTTGGATATCTTCCAAAATCATCAAAAGACTTGAAAGACAGAGTCTTGGTTAATGCTCGTCTAAGAGAACCTCATCACAAATCAAGAAGCCATAAAGACCCAAAAAGAGACATAAGCGATGGACGGGAAATGAGATATGGTAAGTTTACGACAATTGTGGATAAAGCTCGCGCGAGAGATTTCCTGTTGATGCCGATTGGCAAAAGGAGCAAGTATGACAATGCCGACCTTAAGGGTATGATGAACGAAGGTAGTAATGTTTTCGAATTCGAGAAATACTACGGAACGGATGATTATGGGCAAATAGCACCGGAATTTGTTTCGTTAAGACCGTCAACTTACAAAGGTATTTCAAGAGATCACTCAGTTGGAACTGGAGTTTCCAATGCACAACACAGGGCCCTAAGTAATTTACTCAAGGAACTTAGAACTCCGCAAAAAAATGGGAGGCACGGAGCTTTGCTGGAGTTATATGAAGATTTGGCAAGATATGATACAAATCTATTTCCAGTCAGAACAATGCATAATCAGTTTATGAATGCTATGTATACGGCTGTGACGCAGAATTTAAGAGTCGAGGTGATGTTTGCACTACCGCGCCATGTAGGGCATAAGGTAGAGATTGGCTATGAAATTGTGCCTTATGCCGAGCCAGAATTTGGGCTGGCAAGGAGTGAACAGGACGTTCAAACAACTAGCAGACCGGAATTCGTAAAAAGGCCAATGCAGCCGGTTGTAACCTATATAAACGGGTCACTCGAATCGGATGGAGCAAAAATGTATGAAACTCGCAGGCCACACCCGCAATTAGAAAGAGCCGTTGGAGCTTGGAGAACTTGATTTTTTAACTTATCTTCTTCCACCTAACTCTTTCTTTTGTGTCCTCAAGGGTTATGCCGAGGTTTTTTAATTTTTCCCTGATTTCATCGGCTTTTTTGAAATCTTTTTCTTTTCTTGCCATTTCCCTTTCGTCAATCAATTTTCTTAATTCTGGAGTTAATTTTTCCTCTTCAAAATCAATAACTCCAAAGACTTTGTCAGTCGCTTTCATAAAATTGATTATTTCTTGAGCATCTTTTTTTCCAATCTGGTTCTCCATCATCAAAGTGTTGGCCTCTTTAACAAAATCAAAAATATATGACAGCGCAATGCTGATGCTCAAGTCGTCATCCATTGCTTCTTCAAATTGTTTTTTTGTTTTGTCTAATAACAAAAAAATTTCCTCCGAATTTTTTTTATCTTGACTTGTCGGGGGAA
>CAZGTJ010000013.1:2880-11863 GCA_964528545.1 uncultured Methanosarcinales archaeon | reverse complement strand
GCAGTTTCAGGAACATAATTTACACTGATTATCGGGTTTCCGTTCCAGCATCCCCCCGTCTTATCATCATAATACTCCCCTATGTCGTCGGCTTCGCTGCAGCATTTGGTGCCTGTCCATTTGAAGCCGGCGAATTCGCATGTTTTCTTATTCTTAGAATTCAAGCTTGAGTCGCTTTCCATCGAAACAGGGGTGTCCAAATCGGTGACAAAAACCTTGTCGGACCTGCAATAATAAGTTTTTGTATCGGCGTTTGTGTACACATTTATCGATAGCATGTTCGAAACTGTTCCGTTTGCCGTTACTGTCACTTGGTATTTTCCATCAGTCGCGTAGGTGTGGGTTTTAGAGAAAATGCTTGATTCCAAAATATAGGGTTCACTATCGCAGCTTAAGGTGGAAGTGTCTTCTACACCATCACCAAAATCCCATGTAATGGAATACCCGCAAGAATACATGTTTCTTAATGTTGCAGTGTATGTAACTTCAAGCGGCAGCTGCCCGTATATTTTGTCTGACTTTAAAGATACTGTGCCGGTTATGCCGACGGACGTGTCATGTGATTGTGAATGTGCACTCAAAAAATCCCAGATTATCTGGCTCGCGTCAATGTCATTGCTTGTTTTCCCTATCGTGGATTCCGGCTGGTATTGCAGTCCTTTTGGCCAAGTGTGCCCTCCACCCTCGATATGATATACAATGACTTCTGTCCCGTTGGTGCATTGAGGATAGGTTGCTTTCCTAGCTAATGTCCCGTCGTCCGAAGAGTCTGGCTGTAAAGAGAGTGAGGGGGATATGGAACATTCGTTTAATTGTGCCCATTTCTCGGCAGTGTCATTGACTGATAGCACACTTCCCCCAGCGCCATTGTTGGTTATGCCCCCATTGTAAGGGCTTAATGGGTCGCTCATGCCATGCATCATAAGCATTGAGATATGCTTTTGTGGAGTGCACGATGAATCCAGATTTTCTGCAAGCGAGCCTGATACAGAGGCAACTGCAGCTATGCTGTCAGACAGTTCACACCCAAGCCTTTGGGCCATGATTGCACCATTTGAAAAACCTACAACGTAAACCTTGTCTTTGTCTATATTAAAATTCTCCCACATAAAATCAATAAGAGTGGATATGAACTGCACATCATTTATTCCTTGTGATGAAGCCTGGGTTGTTCCCCTCCCGTCGTTCCATGATTTATCAATCCCATCGGGGTATACTACAATAAACTGATTTTGGTTTGCAAGCTCGTTTATGCGCCCAAAAGTTACCTCTTCCATGTATTTACCTTCTGTTCCGTCAGGATGTAATACTATCACAAGAGGCATCTGCACATTGATATCGAAGTTTTCTGGAGCATATGCCATAAAGCTTCTATCTGTGCCAGTTACATTTCCTCTGTAAGATGTCCCTGCAACGATAGCCTGTGCAGTTGCGGATGTGCCGTTAAATGACGCCATAATCTGGGTAGTTCCGGGAAGGTACCCAATTAATTCTCCTTCTACAATATCGACTATATCGGAATCATATGAGCTCCAGCTTACATTTAGGGTGTCAAGACGAGTGTTCGGCTGGATCCCACTCCCGTCAGAATCATATTCGACAACAAGCTGTAGTGAAGAATAAGAACCGAGAAAAATTTCGGGTGGAATGATGTTAAGCGTTGCTCCGCTTGCAACCGCATTTCCAGTTATTGTACTTAATACTGCGCCTGTTATTTCATCTGGGCTTGAAGTGCCTTGGGTGTTTGATGAAATTACAACCTGTCCAGTGCCGAGCTTTTTTCCATCAGTTGGCTGTTTGCATGACTCGTCACCACAGCATTTTATGATTGATTCGCGGCCCATGCCAATGCATACGTATTCATAGCCTCCAACCGTCTTTTTCCAGAAAGTGCCGTCACATTTAATCCATGTGGTTCCGTCTGAAAGATATTCAGCTTTTGCGCACCCAACATATCTTATGTCCCCTGTGTTTTGCTCGTTGCTTCCTGTCGATGATAGCCACACGGAGCTTTCATAGTTGGTGTCTATGCTGCAGAGTATTCCTTTTTGTATTCTTCCGCAATCATCATCATCGTCACCGCAACATCTTTGCGTGTTTATAGTCCCTGACGTAAGCCATTCTGTACCGGCTATGCAAGCGCACGCGCTGCTTGAGTCATCACCGTCGGTCTCAAGTGGAACGGTGACTGGAAGGCTGTAGCAGGCGCATCCTCCTCCCTGCTTGCATCTGTCTTCTGTGAGCCAGTAGGCAAATTCCTGTCTTGCAAGCTGGCCAAAGCCAGTCACCCTAACAGTTCCTTGAGAAGTATTCTTATAGCATGATGGGGTTTCTGCAGGACACGGCGGTGGAGGTGGAGGTGGGGGCTCTCCTTTAGCAAAAACAAGGGCTGCAAAGAGTGGTGTAACTAAAAGTAAGAACAATAGCAATACCAACTTTCTGCTCATGAATTGCCTCTTTTAGCTTCGGATTATCTTTTTAAAGGTAAACTGATGCCACTCCGCAATCTGTTTTTTGAACTGTTCTATTTAAATATTTCGTAACAAATATAAAGATTCAAGTAACTTGCAAAACTATGGAAAAAACCGCACTTATGCTTCTTCTATTGTTATTGCCAGCCCTTGTAAATGGAGAGGAAACCAACTCCACCTATCTTACCATTAAAAGTTATGTTGATGTTCCGTCAAATGATTCAAGCTATAATAAGTATCTTCAATTTTGCTCCAGATATGACAGAGCCGCGTACCATAATATCTGCATGTCTCCTTATTACGTAAGCCTCCTCTCAAATTTTTCTGCACAAGAAATACTGCAGCTTGCCGAGTACAGGGAGCTAAACACAAGTGCCAGCGACTGCTACTTGATTGCACATGAAATCGGGTTAGAAGTTTACAAGAAAAACAATAGGAGCATCACCAGTTCAATCAAGGAATGTGGAGACACAAAATTATGCAATGGAGGCTGCCACAAGCAGCTGTTCGTCGAGTTCATGAAGAACAATGGCCCCAGGGACCTGCTAGACGCGAGGGATCTTATTTGCAAAAATGATAACAGAACCCTTCCAAGAAATTTCAAGCATGCGTGCTTTAACTCATTCGGGCACAGCATATTTCTTTACTATCAATACAATGTGGATTATGCAAAGCAGTTCTGCAAGGACCTGAAAAGCGAATTTTTGTACGACTGTTATGATGGTATTTACGAGCAACACTATTTCAGCTTTCTCAATATGGGCTTTGTCGACATACTGAACGACCCGAAGGTGTTCTGCAAGTCTGGTCTTGAGGGCATTGACAGAAAAGCCTGTTACGAGAGAGCTGGCAAATTTGCGCTTGTATATTACGGGTTCCACAACAAGGAAGCTTTTGAGCAGGGAATGGTCCTGTGCTCGCATTTCAATAAAGTGGACAAAACCAGATGCATTAACGGTCTCCTCACTGTGAGAGAAAACTGCAATCTTTCCGCTCATGAATGCGACTATCTTGTTGTAAGGGAAAAATTTCTCAGCTGGTTTTACAGTTTTATTTTTAGCACCTGACACCGCAAAGCTTCCAAAAACAAAAATTTATATTAGATTGTTGAATTTTTCCCCTTATGGATGGTGTCTACATAATCGGGAGCATTGAAACCAAAAATGAGAAGATTTTGAAGTCGACTGATTTGATAAAAAAAGCAGTTTCAAAAATATGCGCGGAATTGGGTCTCAATATTGTGGGTGAGAAGTCCCGTATATTCGATGATTCAAATGGAGTCACATATTGCTTCATCCTTTCCCAGTCCCATTTTATAGTGCACACGTGGCCTGAGGAATCGATGATTTTTTTTGACATATTCGCGTGCAACAGGGATTTTAACGACGAGAATATTAATTCTTTAATGGAAACTGCCTTCAACGGAAAACTAAAAGATGTAAAGAAGGTCAAGAGCCAATGAAATCGAGATATTTTTCAAGCGATTATATCATAATATTTCTTGTAATGTTCTCTACCGGGCTTGCGAGCCTGCTTTATGAGGTTGTCCTTCTTTCGATTGTGGTGACTATAGTAGGGGCCACAGAAGTTTCGGCTGCGATTGTGCTAGCGTCGTTTCTGCTCGGACTTGCTGTGGGAAGCTTGATAGGTGGAAATATATCGAAAAGAAACCTCAATTTTGTAAGGATAATGGTATGTATTGAGCTGGTTATAGCAATTTTTGGTTTTTCTTTTCTGTCTGTAATCACAAGCATAAACTCGCTTGGAGTGTCATTAAACATTGTTTTTTGGTTTACGATTTTTGCACTGCTCCTGCCGACAATCCTTATGGGAATGGAAATTCCAATTGCTGTAAAAATCCTAGAGCAAAAAGGAAAGGAGGGGGCAACAGGGTTTGTCTATTTCTCAGACACGCTTGGGGGAGTTATTGGAGCTTTTTTCTCAGGGATTTTTTTTATACCGGTTTTAGGATTTCACGGTGCAATGTACCTTGGGGCCTTTCTCAATGTCATGACATCGCTTTTTGCTTCGAGAAACGGAAAAAAGAAGAATATAGTTTTTATTCTTTTGATGCTGGTATTGCTAATTGCAGGAGTGGGGTTCCTTTTTTTGTCCAAATCAACTTTCTACAGCTTAAAGATAAGGTTTCTTGACTCATTTTACTCTGCCGGCTCTCTCTTTTCAGAAACCTACTACACAAAAACAGTTTATTCTGCCATAAGCTCTTTCCAGCACATTCTGGTGCTATACTCTCCTTATTATGGATACCAGCTTGTGCTGGACGGAGAGCTTCAGGTTTCGGAAAAGGATTCATTGAAATATCATGAATATCTTGTGCTTCCTGCTGTTGCAGCGCATCCGAATCCAAAAAATGCTCTTGTTATCGGAGGCGGAGATGGCGGATCTCTTTACCAGCTGCTCAAATTTAATTTTACAACAATAGACCACGTCGACCTTGACAAAAAAGTTGTTGAGGTTTCGAAAGAAAGTGAATATGGGTTCACTCGACAGCAAAAGAGTCAACAGGATAATTATGGACGGGAGAAGGTATCTCAAGTCTGTTCCGAATGATACTTACGACATTATCATAATAGATTTGCCCAGTCCAAAGAAGCTTGAACTTACCCCACTCTATACAAAAGAATTTTATGACGAGGCAAAAAGAGCCCTTGCAAAAAATGGTTTTATGGTGACACAGGCAAGCTCCCCTTATTATTATTTGGAAGGGTACACCTCAATTTACAAAACCATGAAAGCTTCGATGCAAGAGACATACCCTTACGTCTTTCCCGGGTCTGCGGCAGGTTCATTGGGGTATATAATATCTGGAAAATCGCTTGACCCCAGGATAGTACGGACCATTGTTTCTGAGAAATGGTATTCGCCTCAGGACAACAAGTTTATCTTTGAATTTCCGAAATATTTGAAAAATTATTTCGAAAACAGCTCCGTGCAGATTTCTACAGATGAAAATCCGATTGTGCATATATATATGCAAAACAATTATTATTTCAAGGGGATAGCGGACAATGAAAAGCGGCAGTAGGGTCCATGCGGTTGAGATAATCAAGGGGGCTGGAGTGTTATGCATGATATTCCTCCATATCTTTGTTTGGAGATTTATCAACGATGATTACGGCTCATCAGTCATCGAGCGTGATTTCTGGCAAGCGGGCCTCTTCCTAAAGCTTCTAAGCTTGTTTTCTATAATAATACCGATTACTGCAGGATTTTCCTTTCACTACTACCTGAAGAAAAATAACAACAAAAATCATCCATTTAAGATAATGACAAGAATTTTATCCCTTCTTGTTCTCGGGTACGCAATAAACATCATTGTTTACGGGTTTTCCGATTATTACTCATGGGATGTGCTTCAGTATATTGCATTAAGCTTTTTCATTCTTTTCGGCCTGTCTTTTTTCCCTGCTTATGTTACTACAATTTTTGCAGTGGCTTCCCTAATTATTTCTATGATGGTGGGGGGTTTGTACAATAACTCAAACAACTACCTCTTGTCAATATTGATTGGGGATTCGACAGGATTGAACTATTGGCCTTTGATTCCGTGGTTTGTATTTCCGGCTGCGGGTTTTTTGGCGGCTCGAGCTTATGAAAAGGGAATGTTCAAAAAGAAAAATATATCTTACAGTATCTTCGCGTTAAGCTGCTTCATTGTAGTTTTATCAGTTTTTAGAGGAGAATTCCTGGTTAGCGAGGATGTTTCCAATTTTTGGGGGCCCAGTATCTTTGCTCCGCCTTTGTCCAGAGTTTTGGCAAATATTTCAATTTTCTTTATTTTGCTCCTGCTGGCGGAATGGCATTGTGTCCAATTACCAAAGTACAGTATTTTCAATTCACTCAGCAAGGGCATCATTTATATTTATTTCCTACATCTTGTACTCGGCTTCAGGCTTGTTAATTACATGAAGATGTATGGGTTTACTGAACTGCGATTCACAGCGCTTGCCGCAATTTTCATCCTCGGAATCTCGTACCTAGTAGGATGCGGACTAATAATTTTGAAAGAAAAAGGAGTTAGGATTTTTCCATAACGCCTGACAGGCTCAATACTTCATAAGACGCCCTTAAATCAAATGGATTTTCAGAAAAGGAAGCAAACAAAGTTTTGCACCTGTATTTTCTGCAAATTTTCATATTCTGTGCTATTCTTCCCATTAATTTAGAAGGGTTTTCGTGACGAATCAGTGAGCCGTATGAAAATCCGATTATGGTATTGTTTTTGCGTGCAAGCTCAGCATTAATGTGGTTCAACCCTGACGCTCTTTGGTGCATAAAATCTTTTTTTCCCAATTCTTCAAAGCCGTAAATTAACTTCATTTTTTTTGATTCTATCATGAGCCTGTCAAAAGGAGAGCTTTTTGCAATAAGAAACTTCGAAAGGCTTGCGGCTTTCTTTAGGCTTTTTTGAGTTACAATTATTCCGGTTTCGATTCCAATATTTGTGTTGATTGTTTTTACTTTTTCTTCTGCATTTTTGAAGTCCCCAATATCATAAATAAAAATTATATTTTTAATTCCGATCCTTGAAGCTATGCCGATAAATTCCTCTTCATTATTTTTTGGAAAAACTATTTCAGTCATTTTGATTTTGAAATTTGTATATTTAGTGCAGTATGGGTTTCCCCTTTAATAATGTTACAAATTTTGCCAAATAAAATTGCCATTTACTGTTACTTCTTTTCGTTGTATGGAAAGACGCACCGGGATTTTCAGTAGATATTGCGATAATAAATGTATTTTTCGGAATTATGCCTATTGTAGTCTATAGTTATGTAATACTCACAACTGCAATCTTTTCTGTTAATGGCAAGGAGTTTAGTCTCAAAAGAATTATTTCCCTTATGGAAAGGAAGTTCAGTGAAGTTGAAATCAAGTCGATAGATATAAAGTGGGAAGTTAGCAAGATAATAAATTATTATCCAACTCTTGGGTCGGCTGCAGCTAATCTTTTTTATGCTTACATTTACAAAGACCAGAATTATAAAAAACCAACTAAATTCGAGTTCAATTTTACAGATGGAACATCATTTAACTTTACTACACCTTTGTTCGCGCCGCAAGATATGGAAAAACTGGTATATTTTGTTTTGCATACTCCACCAAAACAAAAGCTGACAAAAACCAGTTCTTGATCTAATAAAAACGTATTTTCCTATTTTAATTATGTTTTAAATCTGCAGTGGAAATCGAGCAGGCATATCCTCTTAAAAATACATTTCGCAAAGACTTCATTTAAAAATAAAAGTATTTATAAAGAACCTGGCTTTATAAATATTTATAAATGGGGTGGCTTTTAAAGGCTTTCAAAAGGGCTTTTAAATGAAAATAAGGACCGTAGAAGGTATTTCGGTTGGATTTGTAAGCACAAAGGCAGGATAAGGCCGGATTGGGCTTTAAGGCAAAAAATAAGCTGTTTTAGCCTGATTTTGAGCTTGTGAAGCATAGTTTTTGGGGGTGTTATTAAAAATGCAGAGGAAGGAAACTAAAAGAGATATAAAAGTAGTCAATATCGTTGTCTCGACATCTTTAAAACATGATATTCCGCTTGAAAAGATGGCAGCTACTCTATCTAATACTGAATATAACCCGGAGCAGTTTCCGGGGCTTGTAATAAGAATAAAAGAGCCAAAGACAAGCGCGCTTATCTTCTCGTCTGGAAAAGTTGTGTGCACAGGAGCAAGATCAATGGATAAAGTTGAGGAATCAATCAAGAAAATAATCAAAAGCCTTGAGAAAATCAATGTAAAGATAACAATCAAGCCTGAGATTAAGATTCAGAATATTGTTGCCTCTGGAAGTGTTGGGATGGACTTGAACTTGAACACGCTTGCAATGAAGCTTGAAAACACAGAATATGAGCCAGAGCAGTTTCCGGGGCTTGTATACAAGCTTGCTGCCGCAAAAGCAACATTTTTGCTTTTTAGCAATGGAAAGGTTGTGTGCACTGGAACAAAATCCGAGAAAGAGGTTCACGCGGCTCTCGACAAGCTGATTGAAAATCTGAAAAGAGTCAAGGGATAAACTTATTAACTCTTGCTTAAGATTTTCGATATCTTTTTTTATTATTTTTTTCATTATTGAAGTAAATGGGTAGTTTAACCACTGGACATTTGTGTGTAAGATATTTAAGATAAAAAACCGATATTGGCTTTATGGCGGAAACTGAACAAAAACTAAATGCCGGAGAACAAATAAAAAAATTCCAGGATTTTATCGATAGTGCTTACTATAATTCCCTGCTTGAAAATGTAAGGAAAGGAAACAGGTTTTTGGTAATAGATTTTGCAGACCTTTCAAAATACGACCCGGATTTGGCGACTGAGCTCTTGGACCAGCCGGAGGAGACGATCAAGGCCGTCGAGAAGGCGATAGAGTTTTTTGATGTTGAGGGGCTCCATAATTTTAAGGTAAGATTTGACAATTTGCCTATGAGCCATCACATAAAAATAAGAAACATTAGAAGCAAGCAAATCAACAAATTGATTTAT
>CAZGTJ010000013.1:0-2870 GCA_964528545.1 uncultured Methanosarcinales archaeon | reverse complement strand
CTGATAAGGCAGAAATCAGATGTAAGGCCTCAGGTGACATCTGCAAGATTTGAGTGCCCTATGTGCGGCAACGTAATGAATGTGCTCCAGCTTGAAGGCACATTTAAAGAACCTACAAGATGCGGCTGTGGAAGAAAAGGGAAATTCGTCATGCTCGATAAAGAGCTTGTCGACGCGCAAGGAATTGTGCTTGAAGAGGCATCGGAAAATCTTGAAGGAGGGGAGCAGCCAAAAAGAATGAATGTTCTTTTAACAGGTGATTTAGTAAGCCCGCTAAGCGAAAAGAAAACCGCGCCAGGAAGCAAGATCAAAGTTATAGGGGTCGTAAAAGAAGTCCCGATTATCTCAAAAAGCGGAGCAAAATCCACAAGATTTGATTTGATGATTGATGCAAATTTTGTAAAGCCAACCGAGGATACTTTTCAGGAAGTTCAAATATCGGATGAGGAAGAAAAGCAGATTCTTGAAATATCAAATGACCCAAAAGGGTATGATAAGCTGATTAATTCGATTGCACCTTCAATTTATGGGTACGAAAAAGTAAAGGAATCTCTATTGCTCCAGCTGATGGGGGGAGTTAGAAAAATAAGAAGCGATAAGGTAGTTTCGAGGGGAGATATTCACATTTTGCTTTTAGGGGACCCTGGTTCAGGCAAGTCGGCAATGCTAAAGAGGGTAACTCAAATTGCCCCAAAAGGAAGGTATGTTTCAGGAAAAGGGGTTTCTGGAGCAGGGCTTACAGCTTCGGTTGTCAGAGACGAATTCTTGAGAGGATGGGCTCTTGAGGCAGGGGCAATGGTTCTTTCATCCGATGGTGTGGTGTGCATTGACGAGCTCGATAAGATGTCACACGAGGACAGGGCTGCGATGCACGAATCTTTGGAAAACCAGACAGTTTCAATTTCAAAGGCAAATATACAAGCGACCTTGATTTCAAGAACAACTGTATTGGCGGCTGCAAATCCAAAATTTGGAAGATTTGATCCTTATGGGATTATTGCAGACCAAATTGACTTGCCCCCTACACTAATCAACAGATTTGATTTGATTTTTCCAATCAAGGATATACCAGAGGAGACAAGGGATGAAAAAATGGCAAAGCACATCCTCACATTACATCAGGCTCCTGATTCAAATGAGCCTGAAATACCAACAGAAATATTAAGAAAATATGTCGCTTACGCAAGGCAGAGAATCAACCCAATTTTGACAGAAGGCGCACTTGAAGAAATAAAAGATTTTTACTTAAAGATGAGAAGAAGCGGCGGCAGTGAGGGCGGAATTAGAGCAGTCCCTATCTCTGCCCGTCAATTAGAGGCGCTTGTCAGATTAAGTGAAGCATCTGCAAAAGCCAGGCTTGATGGCAGGGTTACAAGAAAAGATGCAAAAAAGGCAGTTGAACTTCTTGATTACTGCTTGATGCAAATCGGATTTGACAAGGAAACTGGAAAAATTGACATTGATAGGATTACAACAGGGATTGCGGCATCGCAAAGAAGCGTTATAAACACTGTTCTTGATGTAATAAAAGAACTTGAAACAAAGCTGGGAAAGTCCATTCCGATTGAAGAGGTCTTAAATGAGGCAAAATTGAAGGGGGTGGATGAAACCCACGCCGAAGAAGCGCTTGAGAGATTGAAGCGTTCGGGTGATGTATTTGAACCCAGACGGGGTTTTATTAGCAAAATATGATTATTGGTTGTTAAAATGCCTGAAGCACAACAAGAATTCCAAAAAAGGCAGATAGCATACAAAGTAAAGATTTCTGGCGTCCAGGGGGCTGTTTTTTCAAAAGATGATGCTTCTGCCGGATACATCAAAATAAATGGCGCCAACATTTCAAGAATCAATTTAATCGCAACCATTGTTGACAAATTCGTGCAGGGTTATGCAAGCGCTGTTATAGACGATTCCTCCGGAAGAATTTCCTTGAAGAGCTTTGAGAACATAAATGTTTTTGACAAAGTCGAATTAGGGGATGTTGTTTTAGTTGTCGGGAAAATCCGCGAATACAACAAAGACAAGTATATTTTGCCGGAAATTGTGAGGAAAACTGACCCTGACTGGATTCGGGTGAGAATGGCTGAGCTTGGCGATGAAATTGTGATTGCCCAAAAGCATGAAAGCAATGTTGAAGAGGCAAAAGCCAATGCGACTCCAAGCGAGCAGATTTACCTGTTAATCAAGGATCTGGACAAGGGTGATGGAGCCTCAGTTGATGAGATAATTTCAAAATCAAGAAATGCGGATGCCGAGATTGTAATCAACAAATTAATGGAAGATGGCGATGTTTTTGAAATAAAGCCTGGGAGAATAAAGGTTTTGGAGTAAAATTTCCGAGTTATGAACAATCAAATTTTTGCCTTAACCACATTCTTAGCACCGCAAGCGGTGCACTTCATGTAATTTACTCCATCTTCCTTGATAAGCTGGGTGTCGGGTTTTCCGCATTCAGAGCAAAGTACAAACTCGTTTGCATATTGCCTTATTTTCTCATTAATTCTTGAAGCTGGAACTTTTGTTCCCATAATTAACGATCCTGATTTCTTAACCTCTCCGGGCGTTGCGAGTTCTTTTAGAACATACTTAAGCATATGATCAACATCCCTTCTTAAAGTTGAAGCTATCTGAAGAAAATTGCTGATAATTGTCCTGTTCCCTTGTATATGCCCGACTACCTTAGGTATTTCAAATCTTTCCTTGATAAAAACAACTTCGGGGAGGTTTTTTCTAACTTCATTTAGCATTGATTTGTACTCTTCCATAGCTTCTTGAAAGGCCTTTTGGTTTATAAATTTAATCTTTGCTTGGGCAAATGTGTTATCCGTTTATTATTTCCCTTCGATACAATAATTCGTTTCATTATTAAA
>CAZGTJ010000012.1:12349-12791 GCA_964528545.1 uncultured Methanosarcinales archaeon | reverse complement strand
TTTTTCTTCATAAAAAATTGAATTTGTTTGGAAGAAAACAACTTATGGGCAATATCGAATGAAACAACAGACTGGATACTTTGTTGGGCCTTAATAATATATGAAGGATGCACAAGATCAATATCGATAAAATCAGATTCAAAATCTTGAATAGGCTTGGTATAGCCATATTCTGTTAATATTTTTGAGTCTCTGACTAGGCAATTTATGTCAAATCCAATTCCACCTGGACTAATAACTCCAGTTTCTGCATCAAAAGCAGCAACTCCTCCAATTGGAAAGCCGTATCCCCAGTGCCCATCCGGCATGCAGAATGCAAACTTCTGAATTCCAGGCAAACAGGCTACATTAGTAACCTGATTGAATACCCCTTCATCCATTTCCCTAAGAAGCTTTTCTGTGGCATAAATACGCGCAGGTACAAACATTCCTTTCTTGTAAC
>CAZGTJ010000012.1:6464-12339 GCA_964528545.1 uncultured Methanosarcinales archaeon | reverse complement strand
TGAACCTTTAACTAGGCAATTGATGTCAAAGCCAATGCCGCCTGGAGAAATAACTCCTGTTTCTGAATCAAAAGCAGCAACTCCGCCGATTGGGAAACCGTCAAGGGCTGAATAAGAAATCTTACTCAGAATCCCCAGTGCCCATCCGGCATGCAGAAGCTGTATTTTTCAATTCCTGGCAAACAAGCAACATTTGTTACCTGATTAAAGACACCATTATCCATTTCTGCAAGAAGCTTCTTAGTAGCATAAATTCTTGCAGGAACTAACATTCCTTTCTTATAGGATGGTGGTATCTCCCAAACTACATCACTAATTTGCTTGATGTCTTTTGGTCTCTCAAAATTTTGTTCCATTTATTACCTCAAAATTTTTGATTATCAAGCAATAGTATAATCATGCTTATTTAAAGCTTTCCTGAAGTTTAGTAAATTATAATTTTTGATAGGCAGAAATCTTATTTCATTTCTTGATTGCCTGATTTTTCCTTTTCTGATATAAATTTTATTAATTTTTTATCCTCAGAAATTTTCCAAGAATAGTCTTTGTGAGAATTAATTACTTCTGAAAGCTTTTGTTCCTCAGCGAATTAAAAATTATAGAAATTTATTTATACAACCTAGTTAATTAATGGAGTATGAGGGGTGTTTTGATTTTCCTTGTTATCTCACTTCTTACTGTGATGCCTGTAAATGCGCTGGTAAGGGAAGGTTCAGATTCAAAGGGAAAGTATTTCATCGAAGATTCAAAAAATTACCCTGTTATTTTTATTCCCGGAGTTGCGGGCTCTGAGCTTTACTCCGGCGACCATAATGCGTGGCCAGGATGGCTGGCCCAAAGAGTGACAGGAGGTTATTTTCACACATTAAAGATGGACGAAAAAGGAAGGTCGGAATACAATATTGTTCCATTGAGGTCTATAAGAAAAGGCCTTGAATTTGACTTGAGTTTTATGGGTGTGTGGGGCGTCTTTGGGGTTTATGACGATTTCTTTGATTATATGGGCGATGAGGGATACTCCATTGAAGAGAATACCGAATCTGGCCTGCGCTTGTACGATTTTGCCTATGACTGGAGGAAAGATAACTATCATACAGCAGACCTTCTTGAGCAAAAAATTGACAAAGTGTTAAAAGAGAACAAGGCTGACAAAGTAATAATCATGGCCCATAGCATGGGGGGCATCGTTGCAAGGCTTTACATGAAAGACGAGAAAAGGGCAAAAAAAGTTGCAGGTGTAATTTTCATGGGCACGCCTCACCACGGAAGTCCTATGCCTTTCTACGCGTTCACGCACGGCTACAACTTTGCCAATTCAAAGCTTTCCGACACCTCAATGTGGGAAATAATGGGCAATTGGGAAGCAGGATACCAATTATTGCCGAGTTATTCATTCATCCAAGACAATGATGGTGCCAACTTTTGGCCAATTGAAAAAATTTATGGAACAAGCTGGATAAGCCAGCAGGAATACGAGCATTACCTCTCAGACCCAGAAAATTGGAAATTAAGATATGGCCTGCCGAACAGAGATTACACCAAAAAAATTTTGCAATTCCAAAAGGACTTGGGAGACAAACTGAACACGTACGATTGGGTCAAATATTACATGATAGAAGGAACCGGGCAGAACACAGCCCAGTACTTCAACGCAAAGCTTGAGTGGAAAAAAGACATTGATTTTGGCCCAGATGCGGCCAGGCCGGTGCTGATTCTTGAACCGGTAACTACATTTCAGGGGGACGGCACAGTGCCTGCCCGCGGCGCAAAAATAGATGGCCTTAATGGAAATTTTACTGTCGTAACAGACCATGGCAACATTCCAAGTTTTTCCGGCACGCACCCGATTCTTACAAATCTCAGGAAAAGCATTAACAGGGAAGATGAAAGGTCATCTCAGGTTCAGAATTTGTCAATTTATGCAAAGGGAAAACTATCGGAGGTAAATTCATGGCCTGAAAGCGGCAGCGTGTTTGCTGCAATAAAATCCTGGGTGGTCTCATTTTTTGTAAGGCCGGATGAGGAAAAAATTAAACTGCGGGAAGAATTGAGGGGAAAGGCCAAAAGTGAGCTCAAATGGGCGCATATTAATGTTGTTGTTGCAGAAGGGACAGAAAATGAAGAGCGGTTTTACCTTGTAATAAATGACTACCAGCTTATAAACGCAGGAACGGGAAGAATAAGGCCCGGGACAGCCATTGTGAATGTCGACTCAATGAAAACATTTAATGATGTGATATCAGGCAGGAAAAATGCAAAGGATGCCTTAAAGGACAGCTCGATAACCTTTAAAGGCGCTGGAATAACAAATGCATTCAGGCTTAAAATGTTCCAATGGTTTTACAAGTATTCTTGACTTGCAATATTCATACCCCCTAAGCCTTGAAATAGCAAAACTTTAAATACAGAAAATATATCGACTTTCTTATTTAAAGTTCTGAAAATTCCAAAAGTTTTCAATAACTTTAAATATTCATTAAAAATAACCCACCTAAAATGCAGGTAAAAGACCTAAAACCAAAGCAGGGAAACATCGACATAATTGTAGATATAGTTGATGTTCAGGCGCCAAGGGAATTCCAGAAATTCGGAAAGCCTGGAAGAGTGGCAAATGCTATAGCAAAGGACGAGACAGGAGACATCAAGCTAACCTTGTGGAATGAGGACATCGACAAGATAACGGCAGGAGATAAAGTCCATTTAACAAACGGCTATGTCAACGAATGGCAGGGGGAAATGCAGCTTACCACAGGAAGGATGGGGAAGATGGAGGTTGTAGGAAAATCCGATTCAAAGCAGACCCCTATTTACACTAATGCCCAAAAAGAAGAGCCTGACGATAATTACAGCACCAATGAAGAGGATGTAGAAGACGTCGATGACGAAGAGATTTAGCTTTTTCTTTTAGGTCAGGTATACGTTCCTGACTTCATATTTGCTAAAATAGTACACAAAATATGTGACTATCACAATATCCAGGACTCTGTCAAAAACCTGATTTATTTGAAAGTAAAATATCAATAAATATGTATGGGTGAATATCTGCGTCACTGCAATGTACATAACAAGGTACCATCCCCATTTCTCAAATTTCCAAAGCCCAATTGCCGCAAGGACGTCTATAATGAGCAGCGAATCAAAGTAAATGGCAAAAAGTACCGGAATGCCTTCCTCCTGCATTATTCCAAATACAATCAGGAGATGTATAAGCGAAGCCAGCACGAGCAAAAAGCAGATAATCTTCAGCTGGAGCGGCCTCTTTATCTTTATTTTTCCGACATCCATCTCGCCTGTACCGAAAAGCCCGCTTTCATCGAGTTTTCTGGCTTGCTCAATTGTCAGTTCCTGAAAATCTTCCTTCTCATCCATGTTAGTTCAGCTCAAGCTTATTTATCGAAACTGTCCCCCCTCCTTTTGACCTCATTTTTATCGGGATTCTGCATGGATAGTTTTCACAGTAGTCCAGTATTTCCGATGACAGGTCTGCTGTTGTGGCATTGGTGATGTATCCTACCTTCAGGTTCGAAACCTTTACCTCTACGCCCGGTGTGGATTCGATCTTGATTTTATAAGTGCAATTCACCTCAGAGCATGTCATAGGGATACTTCCATTTAACGCAACAGTTCCTATGCTCGTTTTTTGATTATTAATATAAACCGCAGGCTGCTTTACTTCCTCTGAGATTATATTTGAAGACATGCTTAAAAAAGCCAGTCCCTTGGTTTCAAGTACTATTGAGACATCGCATATAGTTCCCTTGCAGTCGTCAATTTGTCTTTGAATCTGGAATGCAAAATCAAGATTTTTGCTCTCTGGTTTGTCTGTTTGGTATACAATTGAATTCCCAATCTTGATCTGTGCGTATTTCTCCCCAGGAATCATGGTGATATTTTTCGGGCTGCACAGCCCCAAAAAGCAATTTTCCGATTCGCAGTCTGAATTAATCGTACACTTTTTTCCAATCTCACATGGGGTGCAGGCATTGCCGCAGTCCACATCGGTTTCATTTGCATCTTTAATGCCATTGGCGCAAAGGTCTAAGGCAGAACATGTCTGATTATTGCAGTATCCGCTGTCGCAGTCGGAATTAAGAAAACATTGTTTTCCCAAGATGCATTTTGAGCACGCTCCTCCGCAATCGATGTCTGTCTCTCCCGAATCCTTAATTCCATTGGCGCATGAGTCTGACGACACATTTGAATATGTTAAAGGATATAAATCAGTTAAGCTGTATCCTCCAATGCTTACATACTTATAGTCGCAAATGCCGTAAGGAGACACTATATCAGTGCAGTTCTCAGAATATCCAGTCAAATAAATGCCCGAGCCCGGTATACCCCAGTAATTGCCACCGATGCAATCTCCGCCAATTATATTCTTGCCGCTTGAGCAGTCAAGCGTCGTGTAAAAAGTCTGGCTGTTTACCCAGTCTACTGCCATAACTTGAGATTCAAAAAAATTGTTATAAACTATGTTATTGTTGGGTGTCCCGGAAATGTAAGTGGAAAACTCAAGCAATGTGTTAAGATTGTCTTTCATCGTATTGCCTTTGATGATGTTGTTATCGCAGTTTCCCAGGAATCTTATTCCGTCCCACGTGTTATTAACAAAAATGGAATTCATAACTGTATTTCCGCTGCTCAATCCTGTCGAGTCTATGCACAAAATACCCGGCTTTGGGTTGTTATAAATATTCAAATTGTCCAAAATGTTATTTGAAGAAGATGTAAGCCTTATTCCAGCAGGATTGCCATCAATGCCAAACATGCCGGTCTCAGTAACGCTTGTTCCTGAAATCTTGTTGTTATTGCTGTTTTTTACGTATATTCCAAGGTCAAATTTACCTATTTTGCAGTTGCTGATAATATTATTGTCAGAGGATGCATTAAGGTATATTGCAATGGAGCCATAAGACTTATTGCCTTGGATTAAGTAATTTTGGCAGTTGAATGTTATTTGGTCTTTGCCGTTGAATTCTATGCAATTCTTTCCGATGTTCGTCAAGTCTTGTGTTAGCTTGATTTCAGCTCCAGCACTTGCAGCTTGTATTTTCGACGAGCAGTCGGAACATGAGTTGCAAGTATTTCCCACTACAGTTGTCTTATTTGTCAACGGATAGTTGTCTGCTATTCCAGGAACAATAGTAGGGGGGTACGATGCCCCTATTGTATATGCCGAATCGCAAATTCCAGTTGGAGCCAAAGAATCAGTGCAGTTGTCAGAAAAGCCGACTTTGCTTTGATACGAGCTCCAATAATTTCCTCCAATGCAACTTTTCCCTAATATGTTTGTCTTTGAGCAGTCGAGAGTTGTGCTTCCGTAATTTACTGATCTGCTTGAGCTATCCACATCTATATTGTTTGAGAAATAGTTGTTGTAAATTATGTTGTTCTTTGGGTCTTTTGCAACTGTGCCGTAGAAATATGCCAACATTATTCCAATTACATTATTATTTATATAATTATTTTTCAGAGAATTTTCTTCGCAAAGTCCGCCCAATACAATCGCATACTGATTATTAGTGAAGTATGAATCAGAAACCACATTGTACTTGTAAGGAACAGCATATGTTGTCCACCAACCAGAACATTGAAGTCCTGTTGAAGGATTGTCATGAATGTTCATACTTGTAAATGAGTTGCTGCTCCCTCTAAGGTCTATCGCAGGAGTTGAGCTGCTGCCGCTGTTTGATATTTCAATTTGCGAAAACTGGTTAAAATCACCTATCAAATAAATTGCATCTGCTTGGTGATTGCTAAGAACAATATTGGAAAATTGGTTGTAATTGGAAGTTGACAAGTTCATCCCATATCCAAAATTGTTAATTCTGCAGTTTTTGATTGTAGTATAATCAGTAAAGCCGATGTCGATCCC
>CAZGTJ010000012.1:0-6454 GCA_964528545.1 uncultured Methanosarcinales archaeon | reverse complement strand
CCGGTTCCTTGCATAAGGTGATTCTGACAATCGAATGTAATATTATCTTTCCCACCTAAATCAATGCATTTTTGGTTTGTCGTGCTTATATCTGCAGTCAGCTTCACTGTGTCTTTTGGCAGGGCAGAAGCGATTTTAGCGCTGCAGTCAGCACAGGAATTGCAAGTATAAGTTGCCGGCCCGCTCGGAGCCGCTTTATTTGATATAGGGTATAAATCAGTAACTCCAGCAACTGTGTACGAGCTGTCGCAAACTCCGACAGGAGAACTCATGTCTGTGCATGATTCTGAATATCCTGTCTTGCCTGGATAAGAGCCCCAGTAATTTCCTCCTATGCAATTTCCTCCGATGATGTTTTTTTGACTGCAGTCGAGGTTTGAACTTCCAAATTGTGTATAAGCAGTATTAGTGTAGATATCCACATTATTGGAAAAATAGTTATTGTATATTGTATTATTATTTGGAGCATATTGCTCAAATGTCCACACCTGATACTCTAAATAGATTCCATAAGAGTTCTGTGTGAAATTGTTTCCTTTTATCTGGGTGTTGTCGCAATTGCCAGAAAAGTAAATGCCGCGCTGATTATTTGCAAATTTTGAATTCGAAATGAGGGTATTCTTAAAATTAATGCCCGCATTACCTAAACAAATCAAACCATGAGTGTTATCATGTATATCCAGATTTGAGTACACATTGTCATCTACAGCAATTGAAATTCCTTGCAGATTATTGCTTGATTCTATTTGAGAATATTCATTAAAGTGGCCTGCGGCTAAGATGCCTGCATACTCTGAACCTGTAACAAATATATTAGTAAATTTGCTATAATTGGAAGCCACCCACAATCCTGCATAAAATCCCTGAATCCTACAGTTCTTAACCGTCAATCCTGTAGGTGAACCTCCATAATAAGGATTTACAGTAGTGATTCCTTTTATCTGTGTATTTGGAGTTGCACCTTTTTTTATCAAGAAATTCTGGCAGTCAAACGTAACATCGCTTGTTCCATTAAAATCAACACACGCAAAATCATTTGCATCTTCAGTTATGTCTTGAGTTAATTTAACCGTATCCCCAGCACTCGCACCAGTAATCTTCGAAGTGCAGTCAGAGCAGGAGTTGCAAGTATAAGTTGCAGGACCGCTTACTGTTGTCTTATTTGTCAACGGGTATTTGTCATAATATCCAGATATGTTCAAGGGAGTGTCACAAATTCCAACTGGCGCAATTGTATCATCGCAGGAGTCTGAATAGCCTGTAGTGCCGCCGTAGCTTCCATAATAATTGCCGCCTAAGCAATTGCCTCCAATTATGTTGCCTGCAGCGCAGTCGAGATTAGTATAGCCAGTCTGCGGAACAAATAGAAAGCCTACTGGGTTAGCAACATCAGCCGGACCGTATATTATGTTGTTGTAGACATTATTATTTTCTGGAATGCTATTTCCATCACCAGACTGAAAATTAATGCCAAAAATGAAACTCTGTATAATGTTATTCTTAATTATATTATTGTCACAGTTTCCATTATACTCTATACCTTGATAAGAGTTTAATACGGTTGAATCTTGTAGGACGTTATTTGTAGATACGCTCGGATAAGTCGCCTTGCATAAAATTCCGCTTCCAAAAATTGAGTCGTAAATATTCAAATTACTAAAGATGTTATTTGAAGAACTCCCAAAGTAAATTGTAGATTGTCCTGAATTTCTTGTGTTGTTTCTTGCGGTAATCCTGCTGATTTGATTGTTGTTGGATTGGGTCAGCTGTAATCCATAGTTAGAATTCTTCAAAGTTGTGTCATAAATCTGGTTGTTATTGGAAGCATCAAGACGGATGCCCCAGTAAAATTTCTCCACCAGGCAGTTTCTGATTATAGTATTTGACGAGCCTCCGTTACTATTTGACAAATAGATGCCATTTGTGTTGACCGTTAAGTCTCCTCTTACAGCATATCCACTGCAGTCAAGCGTGATATCATCCTTGCCGTTGAAATCAATGCAATTTGTGCTTCCGGTAGTTGAAATGTCCTGCGTCAATTTAACCGTATCCCCAGCACTCGCACCAGTTATTTTTGAAGTGCAGTCGGCACAAGAATTGCAGTCTGTAACAACAGCCATTCCTGTAATGTCAGAAATCACATTGCCAGTTATCAAATTGGAGTCTTCAGACGCTATAGCGGCACCGCTATCCTGCACATTCACTTTAAAATCGGCTGATTTGATTTTGGAGTTTTTTAAAACCTTGAAACTGATGGATTTCGTGCTATCTTGGCCAACGCTTACGCTGTCTGCAAACTTGTTTTCCACGAGAATATTGTCGAAAAGCACGTCAACACTGGCCGAACTTATCGATGCCTCTCTTCCAAGAGCAAAAAAGGCTTCCCCGGGGGTTTTTACGGAATTTGGCTCAAGCGCAAGCAGTTCACTTTTTCTCTCTGCACGGATTGTATAGGGGTTTTTTATCCTGACTTCAAGATCATCTGGCAGCTCGTTGAATTTCAGCACTGCTTTTTCAGGCTTTTTTTCGACAATCAGGCTTAAAATGATGTCTTTATCATTCGACACAGGCGCGGTTATGGTCCCGGACAGCACATTAAGGGTTTGGTCCTTGAACTTAATCAGATTCGAGCCTCCAAAAAAGAACTTGACAGGAATAGATGCAGGAGTCGAGTAGTCAATAATAAAAAATGGCAGAGAAACTGCAAAAATCAAGGAAAATGCAATCCCCATGTTCACAAAAGATTTATCCTTAAAAAATTCCTCGATAGCACTTCTCTTAAATGCCAGCAAAACCAGCAGCAATGTGCAAAGCAGCTCTAAGGACGCCACAAATCTTCCGATAAAGTTCAGCAAATTCATTTTTTACTCTTTCATTGTCAGCTTAGGTATATCTCCCTTGTCTCATACCTGCTGAAATAGTATATAAAATATAAGAATACCAGGATGTTTAATATCTTGTCAAACATCTGATTGGCCTGGAAGTAAACTATCAACAAATATGCCTGCGCAAATATTTGGGAAACTGCGATAAACAAAATCAGGTACCATCCCCATTTTTCAAAATTCCACAGCCCTATGATGGCCAAAGTGTTCAAAATCAAAATTGAATGAAAGTAAACAAGTATCCCAAATGGAATTGTATCATTCCCTACGATGCCAAATATAATCAAAGTTGTGATAATCGCGTCAATAAGCAAGATAAGGCACACTAATTTTAGCTGGACTGGCCTGCTTATTTTTGTTAGCGTGTCTCTTGCTCTGGCTATAAACATCTCCTCTTCGGGCAGGCCTGCATAACCTTCAGCCTTTTCGCTTATGACTGCCAGTTCTTCCTTATTTTCTCCTACCATTTTAGTTTGCAAGCTCCAGCTTCTCAATTGAAACTACCCCTCCCTGCAACGATTTTATTTTGATGGGTACGTAACATGGATAGCTTTCGCAATATTGCGAAATCTGGTTGGATAAGTCATACGTAGATATGTTTGCCAGATAATCAATGATAAGGCTGTTTATCTTAACTTCTGTTTTAAAATCCGAAGTGACTGATACGAAGTAAGTGCAACTCTCGCTGTTACAGGACGGCTTTAAAATATCAGAAATTTCATTAGAGTTGTTGAAAAGCATCTTTCCGTTTGCATACAACACTGGTGTTTCCCCTTCAGAAGATAAGATGTTTGCAGATGCAGTGAAATCGGAATTGCTTGCCTCGAATGCGATTGAAATCGCGCAAATATCGGTGCCGCACATAACAATTTCGTCTCTTATCTGCTCTGTAATGTCAATTTGGAGTGTATTGCTTGCATCTGCAGTCGAGATAAGTTTATTATTCAAGGATACGCTAAGCATAGAATTCGAGTCCTGAGCATATACGCTCGTGCATATTCCATTATCACAAAGGCCGGATGCGCAGTCGGTGTTTAATGAGCACGTTTTGTTCAAAGCGCATGGCTGGCATATTCCACCGCAGTCTATGTCTGTTTCATATGTATCTTTGACGCTGTTGGAGCAGTTGCTTGTTACCGAACATAAGCCGTTGAAGCAGTAATTTGAGAGGCAGTCTGCATTTAATATGCATGTTCTGTTTAGGCTGCATTTTAAACATGTGCCGCCGCAGTCAACATCCGCCTCATTTATATCTTTAAGATTATTCATGCATAAATCAGTCGCACATGTATTGTTTCTGCACAAGCCAGAAGCGCAGTCAGTATTTATTGCGCAGGTCATATTTAAGGAGCATTTATTGCAAGAGCCGCCGCAGTCGATGTCTGTTTCTGAAGCGTCTTTAATGCCATTGAAGCAAGGATTTGGCGTGACATTAACAGATATTGTCTTATTCGACAACGGATACTTATCAGAAATATAATTAATATAATTATATGGGTTATCACAAATTCCATATTGTTCTGCCGTGTCATTACAAGTTTCAGAATATCCTACTAAATCAGGGTAGCCTTGGCCATAGTTGTATGATGCCCAGTAATTGCCTCCTATGCAGTTTCCCCCGATTATATTTTTTTGGTTGCAGTCAAGAGTTGTGTACATTATTTGCGGAGTCTTTGGTTGCAAAATACCAGTAAAATAATTGTTGTAAAACTGATTATTCTCTTGTGGATTGGTTTCCATAGGCCAAAATTGTATTGGGTAATAGCTGTCATTCACAAAAATACTGTTCTTTACAATATTATTATCAGCATCATTCCTGAAATATATACCAACTCCCGGATTGTTTTTGAAAACAGAATCTGTTATTATATTATTATAAGAATCCCACATTTCCATGCCGGTTTTTTCATTGTTCATGACATTCAGTCTAGTAAACAGGTTATTATTTGAGTTTGAAATATGAATAGCATAAGAGTTCCCATACCCCTTCTGATTGGAGGCAGTAACATCAGTGAACATATTGTTGTTTCCTTGAATTACTAACAAGCCAAATGTAAAGTGTTGTGTCAACACAACGTTTGTTAATTCATTTTTGTTTGAATCGGAAATGCTAAGCCCTGTGTTAAATTTAGATACTCTGCAGTTGTTTATTTTGTTATAATTGGAGCTTTTGTTTATTCTTGCTAGTGAAATGCCAACTGGGCCTCCAATTAAATTTGTATCAATCAAGTGATTCTGGCAGTCAAAAGTTATGTTGGATGTATCATAAAGAGTTATGCAAAAATTAGTTTCTGCAAGTATGTCTTGTGTGAGTTTTATTGTGTCACCCGGGTTTGCAGCCGCAATCTTCGCAGTGCAGTCAGCGCATGAGTTGCACGTGTAAGTAGTTGGCGCAAGGCTTGCAACACAAACATTTCCTTGGCAGAATCCACTTGTGCAGTCTGCGCCTTTTGAGCATACCTTCCCATTGTTGCACTTAGCGCAGCTTCCTCCGCAGTCGACATCCGTCTCTGTAGAGTCTTTCATCCTGTTGTTGCAAGGATCAATAACTTGCATATTTTTAAGTGGGTATAAGTCGGTTACCCCTGCAACTGTGTACGAGCTATCGCAAATTCCAGCAGGAGAACTTGTGTCAGCGCAAGTTTCTGAAAACCCAACTTTGCTTTGGTACGAGCTCCAGTAATTGCCTCCTATGCAACTGCCTCCAACGATATTTGTTTTGCTGCAGTCAAGGTTTGAACTTCCGAATTGTGAATAAGAAGTACTGCTATAAATATCAACATTATTCGAGAAATAGTTGTTGTATACTGTATTATTATTTGGAGCATAAAAATCAGATGGGACATAAGAATATTCTAGGTATATCCCATAAGAGTTCTGCGTAAAATTGTTGCCATATATCTGAAAATTATCGCAATTGCCCTTAAACCAAATTCCGCGCCCGTTATTTGCAAATCTTGAGCCTGATATGGTATTTTTTGTAAGACTAATCCCACCGGGTATGAGGCATGACAGTCCATAATTGTTGTCATGCAGATATAAATTGGAGAAGGTATTGTTATCATCAAAAACTGAGATTCCTTGATGGTTATTGCTCGCTTCTATTTGATTGTACTTATTGAAATTTCCGTTTGCAACTATCCCAATTGCCTGCGTTGAGCCTGTAACGAAAATGTTTGTAAACTCATTGTAATCAGAGTCTACGTATAATCCATAGAAGAATCCCTGAATACGGCAATTTTTGACCAAAACACGATTGGAAAATCCGCCGGAATAGTAGTCATACAGGGAAATCCCCCAAACATTGGGGTTAGGACTTGAACCTTTCTTTATCAGGAAATTCTGGCAGTCAAACGTAACGTCATCTGTCCCGTTAAAGCTTACGCATGCGAATTCGTTTGCATCTTCGGTTATATCCTGAGTTAATTTGACCGTATCTCCGGCCTTTGCGTTAGCAAGTTTATTGGTGCAGTCAGCGCATGAGTTGCAAGTGTATTCCATTGCAGCCATTCCAGTAATGTCAGCGATCACATTTCCGGTAAGTAAGTTCGTGCTTTGAACAGGTTTTA
>CAZGTJ010000011.1:7464-12986 GCA_964528545.1 uncultured Methanosarcinales archaeon | reverse complement strand
ATCCATCAGTTTTTTTTTTTTTTTTCTATTCTTGCCATTAATCCTAATGAAGCTGTTGTGGGTTGTTTTTAACTCCACATAATAGGATTGCTTAGCAAAAGTCATAATGCAGTCGCAGACAGAGCTAATCCTTCTTCCGCTGCCTGCAATTCTCTCGCAATGAAGCCCTTTGCCAGAGTGTGAAATCAGGTTGGCAAGCTCAATTTCATACCTTGTAAGCCTACTTAGCATCAAACTTATCACCTACGCTGTTTGGCTCGTTGATGTCATTTCTCAAGCGAAAGAGTGTTGGAAATCTCAAAGTCTTGCCTAAATCGTTGTTAGAATCCATCAACCCCTCATGCCTTATCTCAATTATCTGGCCTGGCTTTAGAACTTCTTTTGTTGGGACTTTGGCAATCAATCCTTCTTTGACCTTAACATCATAAGTGTAATAACCATCTTTTTTCTCCTCTCCAAGCACCACTTCCACATCAAGGGTCCTTAATGGCTTTAGCTTTCGAACTTCAGAAGCGAGGCCGCTTATATATTTTGTATAAAGCTGCCTATAGACAATGCCTTCAAAGCCTCTTCTAATTGATTCAACATAATAGGCTTTAAGTGCAGCTGGCTCATTAGTGATGAATTGAGGAGTAATCCGAATGTTATGGGAAATTTTTAATTTTTCAATCATTTCTCGCCTAGTAAAAAAAGGCTCATCAATTAGTTCATTTCCATCAAATAGTAAGGTATCAAATGCAAAGAAAATACAATCCCCTATGCCAGACCTTAATTTACTCAAAACTTTGTTGAAATTTATTTTCTCGTTGTAAAAGCACACACCTTCGCCATCAAGAATAAAATCGCAAGTTAAATTTTTGGCAGCTTTTACAATCTCATCAAACCGGTGCGTCACATCAATTCCTTTTTTTGAAAATATTGTTATTTTATCGCCTTCCTTATGCAGTTGCAATCTGATTCCATCCAATTTAGGCTGGCAAGATGCCTCATATGGCAGAAAGTTAAACAGCTTTGACGAAAACTTCGTTTCCATTACTTCCTGAAATGGGTAAAATTCTCCGATTTTCATTTCTCTTCCCTCCTTAGTTCAAATCCATGCTCTTTCATTATGTCCAAAACCGACTTGTCTTTAAGCAGAGCATCCTCGTGATTTTGGTAAGCTTGATATGCCTTGTTTCTCTCATAAACATCCTCGAATACATGCTCTTCTGGAAATTTAACACCCGTAGATGCGATCATTTCCCTCATTTTCTTTAAAGTAAGAATAATTCCAGCCTGACCAGTGATGGAATTATTGAACTGCCAAAGATTTCTGCCCCAAGCTTCTCCGCAAATAAAAACCGGAGTTGAGTTAAGAAATTCCGGTATTCTAGTTCCGTTCTTTGTTCTGCCCATCCTTACGCATCCAACAAAGCTTGAGAAATATCCAACTCCATAAGAGCGGTTGAAATCTTTCTTTACCGAAATGATGTAGGCTTTTCTTGAACCCATAATTTTATCTCGGCTAAATACTATGAAGTCCACAGGCTCACGATTAAATTTCCAAACATCATTTTTCCATTCAATATGTCCCTTGACTTCTTCTTTGTTGGCATCTCTTGAATCCTTGTTAAGCCAGCTTGGTATTTTATCAGGAAATCCTTCGCACGTTGCAACTTCCTCGCCCTTTGCTCTGATGTATTCGACAAATGTAAAGATTGCTTTTTTCTCAAACAAGCTCCCAAGGCTTGTGATTTTAGCAATGTATCTTCTTCTCTCCTCAAGAAAGCCATTAATTGCCCGATGTACTGCTTTTTCTGGCATGTTCGGGTTAAAGAAATAGCTGTCATTTCCAACTGTCTTAAAATCAACTAGGCCAACTTTATACATTGAATTTTTAAGCCAATGGTCAATATCATAAGATGTAATATGAGATTTTTCCCTCAATACCCAGGAAGGAAAAACTTCCATGTTGAATTGAATTAATGATATGGCAACTTTTACTTCCTTTGGCATTAACCTATCTACAGCTTTCCAGATAGATTCTTTATCTCTTCCATAGATAAGAGTCTTGACATTCGTTACGTTCTTAACTTTGTTAGGGAATCTGAAAGGGCTAATTAGAACTAGGCCTTGTTTATAGAGCCTGTAAGTGGTCATGAAAGCAAGCCTTTTGTGCTTCCAGTCAGGGTTCTCGTATCCTAATTTCCAGAGAATTTCGATGGGTGTGTAGCCCATGTCACTTTCTTTGATTAATTTGAGAACTTTTTGCTTAAAAGTGTCAGCTTCTGCAAAATCATATGGCCTTTCCTTTTGGCTTTTTCTGATTTCAACGAAACCCTCAAACAATAATTTTTTACTTATAGCGAAAAGATGGACTGGCCAACCTTTAATGTGCTTTATCCTTTCCTCGCTCTTGAATATAAGTTTTCTCTTCACTAAGACGTCAAGCTGATACTGGACATTCTTTTGCTGTCCTTTGCCCAACCGTTGAGCTATTTCCAGGCCAGACATGGCACTGTTTTGATTTCTTAGGAGATTAAATATTTCATAGCACAAGTTACCTTCTTTGAAGAACTCCACCCATGTCCAATTGTTTTCCCTGCCCATATATACTAGCCTCATCATAATTTTGCAGGAAGAAAAAGAACGATAAAAATATCCAATGCACTTTTTAGTAGCTACTTAAGGTGCCACTATCATGCACAAAGAGGTTATTGACGTCGGAAGATAAACAGAAATCTCAAATCTTAATTTATTGTCACTGTTACCACGAAAATTAGAAGCCTAAACAGGAAATAAATCTGCTTTTAGCAAAATTTATAAATAGCTAGTTCTAAGTTCATGCCATGGGTATACTTTTGGCCGGAGTAAGCAATGCTCAATTATCCAATGAGCCAGATGCCCGACGAATAATAGATGATTTCTCAGTTTGTTTTGATTTAAGTGAAGTGGTTAGGGCAGCAATTCTCAAAACGCGTGTTGGCGACGCACGCATAACTTCAATGGGGACAGCGCATGGACTTTATAGAAATTCGAATGGTGTTTACACTCTTGAAACCAGCTCGGATGGGAAGATAATAGAGGCTCGTCCGTATTTCAACCATCCAAGCATTGCTGGAAGGGCTGACCTTGGAGACAAGGCTCTTTTGCTAATAGGGCCGGAGAATAAAAAGATTAAGTGCTATTTTACAACTAGTGGTCCGCCAAACACTGCCACTTTTTATCCAAGAGCAATTAGATTAGACGAAACTGTTAGTGCATATCCAGTTATGGCGAGATTAGCAGATAAATATCCCCACACAAGATTTAAATAAATCCTTCTTAAACTTTTTTCTATGGACGAAGAAATCAAGCAAAACTACATCAAAGCAGGCAGAATTTCTGCAGAAGCTCTCGAATACGGCAAATCCCTGATTAAAAAAGGGAATTCTTTGCTAGATTTAACGGAAAAAGTTGAAAAAAAAATTTATGAGCTTGGTGGGAAGCCTGCTTTTCCTGTCCAAGTCTCATGCAACGAGATTGCAGCGCACTTCTGCCCGGAGGAAGACGACAAAACAATTTTTGAGGGGCAGGTTGTGAGCTTGGATTTGGGAGTTCATGTTAACGGCGCTATAGGCGACAATGCTTATACAATTGACTTGTCAGGAAAATACAGTGATTTGGTCAAAGCAGCCCAAAAAGCGCTTGAAGAGGCATTGAAAATTGTGCAAGTTGGAACTGAGCTAAGGCAAATCGGCAAAGTCATCCAAGAAACGATAGTAAGTTATGGCTTTAATCCTGTCAGGAACCTGTCCGGGCACGGACTGGATTTATATAACATTCACACGAACCCGACTGTCCCTAATATCCAGGACAGCAACCGCTTTAAGCTGCGTCCAGGAATGGCTTTTGCAATTGAGCCGTTCTCAACAAATGGCTCGGGAGTTGTGCATGAGGCTGGACATCCGACAGTTTTCTTGCTTGAGAGAAAAAAACCAGTGAGAAGCCCCATAACGAGGCAGGTTCTTGAGCAGATTGAATCTTATGAGGGACTTCCATTCGCGGAAAGATGGCTGACAAGGAAATTTGGCGCAAAAGCAAAATTTGCCTTAAGAGAGCTCTCGCAATTGGGGATGATTCACCAATTCCCGCCTTTGGCTGAGGCGAGCAATGGAATAGTGGCACAGGCAGAGCATTCTGTTCTTATCGATGACGATGGAAAGGTGCATGTGCTGACAAAGCTATGATTATTTGAGCTTTTGAATAATCTCCTCGGCGGTCAGCATTTCCTCGTTGCCTGAATTCATGTCCCTCAATTTTAATTTTCCTTCTTCAAGCTCTTTTTTGCCAATGAAAACCACATAAGGGATGCCAAGCGAGTTTGCATACTCGAGATTCCTGCTCGGACCTCTCCCAAGCGAATCCATGTCGGTGTTGATGCCTGAATTCCTAAATTGCTGGCAGATTGTCATGCCCTCGTTTATCGCCTTTATTGGAATTACATAAATCTGCGTCGTTGTTTTCCTGTTTTTTTCGCTTTTTTCCAGCAGTGCGTCGTAAATCCTGTCGAGACCAAAGCTGACGCCTATTGCCTCGTATCCGCTTTTGCCAAGAAAAGAGCTTATCATGCGGTCATACCTTCCGCCGGCGCAAACTGCGCTCTTGACGCTGCTGGTTTTGAGGAATGCTTCAATGACCGTTCCGGTGTAATATGAAAGGCCTCTTGCGAGAGATACATCAAAGTCCGCCTCGACATCAATGTTCTTCACATATTCAAGCAAATCCTCGATTTCCCTAACCCCTGCTGAATTCTTAATCATGTTTTTCAATTGGGATATTTTTTCCTCGTTGCTTCCTCTTATCCCGATGAAGTTGATGATTTTTGAGATTTTATCGTCACTTACCTTTTGCTCCCTTAATTCAGACTTGACCCCATTAAGCCCTATTTTCTCCAGCTTGTCTATAGACAAAATCACTGAATCCTGCCGTTGCTTTTCAATGCCGCTATAATCTAGAATTTCGTTCAGCAGTTTTCTGCTGTTAAACCTCACAATGCATTCAAGATTCAGCTGCCTGAATGCCTCATAAATCAAAGAAATGATTTCAGCTTCAACCGCAAGCGATGGCGTTCCAACCACGTCAACATCGCACTGCGTAAACTGCCTGTATCTTGCTGAAGCAACCGGCCCATCTCTGAACACTTCGCCAATTTGATAGCGCTTGAATGGCATCTTTATCGTCGGATTCATGCCTATGTATCTTGCCAAAGGCACAGTCAGGTCATACCTTAAACCAAGCTCCCTGTCGCCCTGATCTTTGAGCTTAAAAGTCTCTTTCAGGATTTCAGCACCGCCGGCATATTTTGAAGCAAGGACGTCATATCTTTCAAGCACCGGAGTTTCAAGAGGCATGTACCCGTAAAGCTCGAAAATCGATTTCAAAGTGGAAACTATCTTGTCCCTTATTATCTTCTCTTCCGGTGAAAAATCCCTTGTTCCTTTTGGCGTTTGGAGCTCCATAATTTAGATGGTTTTATTTGTGTTTAAAAAGCTTGTTTTTTC
>CAZGTJ010000011.1:0-7454 GCA_964528545.1 uncultured Methanosarcinales archaeon | reverse complement strand
TCCTTTTATTTTGTATCCTACGGTGGTGCATCCCGCCAATTTTCCCGCAATCATGTCGTTTAAAGTGTCTCCTATTACAAGGGAATTTTGTGGCTTGGCTTTTAGCCTTTTTAGGGTCTTTAGAACCATCTCCGGATTTGGCTTTCCAAGCCCGACATCACTCATCGTGGTTACGATATCAAAATATTTCCTCAAATTATAATGCCTCAAAATAGAATCCACAATGCCTGCTGTTGAATTTGTAATCAATCCTGTCTTTAAATTCATCAGCCTTATCTTTTCGAGTACAGGTATGCTTTCAGGATATAATTTCACAAAATTTGCCCTTTTCGGGAAATATTTCTCATATTGCAAAACAACATCTTCCGTCTTCCAGCCAGCAAAGCATTCCCTTAAATCCTTATCGAGAGGCCCGCCAAATCTTTTTAAGAATCCCCTTTTATCGATTCTCTTCAGTCCGAAGTGGCTGAGGGCGTCGTTAAATACAAAAAACCACGCGTCAAACGAGTCAATCAAAACCCCGTCCAAGTCAAACAAAACAGCCTTAACTTCCTTTTTTTGCACGATAACGGCCTCTTTTTTCAACTGCCTCAAGCCTTTTGAGGGTTTCAGAGCTCTTTTTGGCGCTTTTTTTATAGGACTTAATTGCCGATTCAAAGCAGTCTTCCCAAATCCTGTAATGCTTTGACTCCAGCGCCTCTTTCAGCAAATGCAAGTCAACCGCCTTGTCCTCTGATTTTTCGGAAAAGAAAGACAACCCAAAATCGACAAAGTATATTTCATCTTTTAAAATCATGTTAGAGGTTGTCAAATCGCCGTGGATAATCGAATTGTTATGAAGGATTGCGGTTTTTCTGCCGATTTCACTGCATAATTTTTTATAATTTGATTCCTCCAGCACCTCTTTTATTAATTTTCCATTTATTTTTTCAATAATCAAGTTCTCCTTTTCATCATTTTTTATTAGTTTTGGTGATGAGAAATTCATTGCCTGCAGTTTTTGCAAAATTTTTGCCTCCCTCCTTGTCCTGAAAGACCTTAGTTTATCGTCTATTTCTTTTATCCTGTATGATTTTGGAAACCTGTCTTTAATGATGTGGTTGTTTTCAAGGAATAACTTTGCTTCTGCACCTTGCGCTATGAGTTTTTTCATTTACCAATGAAAACTGCACTCTTTTAAAAATTTAATCGATTTTGCACTGTTCAGCATAACTGTTTTTCAAAACTTTTTTAAAAAAGAGGATATTCCATTCGTCATGGCAAGAAAAAATTTTCATGAAACCCAGCTTGAACTGGCAAGGAAATACTACAGAACAGGAGAATTCTACGAAGCTGCTTATTGTGTGGAGCTATTTGAGATCGTAACCAATGAGAATAGCCGTCTGTATAGTAAATTTACTGAAGTTACGGAAAGAGTCTTGAGCGCAGCATACGGCAAAGCACTTGAGGATGCCCTTAGACACTTAAAATCCAATGAGCGAGCAGATGCTTTATACTACTTGGATCTGGCACGCAGGTTCGGAGAGAAAATTGGCCAAAAGGCCCCCAGAAATCTTTCTTCCCTTCAGTCGGGAGGGGCCGGTAGAGCTATCGATGCCTTAGTTGAACGATTGAAATAAATATATTTTTTAAATATTATTCCAATTGCCGGACTTAAAGTTCTAGCTTGTAGATTACAGTATAAATAGATAATAGCCCCGGGCAGATTCGAACTGCCGTCACAGCCTTTCTTTTGCAATAATAATTTTGCAGCCAGAGGGCCGTATCCTTGACCGCTAGATTCCGCGAGCATGACTCTCTACGGGGCTATTGGTCTAAGCGGGGCATTATTTGCAAGAAAATGCCCTAATTTATTAGCTTTTTCCCCAATAAAGCCAGCTTTCTTATGAAACATGGTAACCTGCTCAAATCCATTCAAATATAAACCATGCAGGTTATTGCTCCTTTTCCTGTTCCAAGTATAAAACGTCTTTCAAACTTTAATTTTAGGTCAATTGAATTATTTTGGAAATGTTTTTGATTCTGTTAAAATACATGCTTATAATGTTGCAAAAAGATGTGAAAAAGGCTACAAATGGAAATCGGCGTATCGGGGGTGGAGCCCAATCTGTTACAAGAGTCAAGAGGGCACTCGTTATATTTATAAAATAACTATCACTCTTTTCAAACCATGAAATTAACTCAAAGACTACAGCTCGTAAGAAGTCCTCAGGATCGATATAAATTAGCGGTTGCTGAAAGAAAACATTTACCAGTAGTTCAACCCAATGATGAGGAAATTAGTTTTTACCTTCAGAGGCTTGAAAGATTAGCGTCTCTTTTCGAAAAAGCTGATTTTACTTGGTATTTAGAAGGGGGAAATATATTGCCTCTTCATATTGGTAGATTTCTTAGACAACATGCTGATATAGATTTAGGGATATTTGATGAAAATCTTGGGAAATTGGAGCAATTTCTATCTGAGAAGGGATATGAATTATTCTATAGAAATAGATTATTCAAACCCTTAGAAGACACACCTTATGATTTATGGGAAAAAACAGGTTCTAAAGAGGTGCTGACAAAGCCAATAAGACGCCTATATGCAGTAAAAATTAATGAGGAAGGAACGATAGATGAAGATGAAAAGATTCTTCGGGAATTGGATTTACATATCCATCGAAGAGACGGAGATGCTGCATATTCACTATCTAAACAAAAATTCCAATTACCATATGAATGGTTTAGGGAAACAATCCATTATAGAAATAATGGAAATCATTCTTTTGAGATAGGTAGTCTGAAGATTTTTTTTTTTTTTTATTTAGCTTTTCAAAGACCAAGACATGTATTTGACAGGAGTATTATAGAGAATCAAGGTTTGCTATCCGAACAGGTATTATATCGCATTCGAGAATTACGTTGTTGAGAGTTCCTCTATTTTCCAATTTTAGCCGATTTTTATTTCAAATTGCAAATACATGCCTACTTTGCAATAGTTTTAACCGAGACATCCGACTCGCATATTAAGGGATAGGCATTAAAATATTATACGCCCTTTCTCGTCCAAATTAAACTGTATGGAATTTGCTTCAAGATATTTTCTTCCCAGACCTTGGACGGTTTCAAGCCTTTCGTTTATTATGTAGGTTATGTTTGGGTCGCTTCCGAATACAAATCTGTTTCCATAGTAACCAAATTTTATTGGTGCCCTGTTCCTTGGCGCGTCAAGCTCGTCATATTCCGCTACCAGCCTGTGCTCCATATTACATGGGGTTAATTCCACATGAACGCCATCAACAGTCACCACCTTTTCCAGATCCTGATGAAAGATGCGGTGTACTGCCTTGATTGCTCTTTCAGAAGGGGCGATCGGCTCATCGCTCAATAGCTTGAGCCTGATGCCTGTCACAGCCAATTTTTCAAGGTATCCTTTAACTGTTGACTCTGTGCCGACCATTTTCCAGAATTACTGCGCAACTTCTGCCGCATCTTCTTTCGGTTTCTCTGTTTGCTCAATGCCTACATATCTTATCTCGCACACTTTAAGAGGATAAATCTTGTTTAGCATGGCCCTCATCTCGCTTTGTATCTTGTGAGAAATCAATTCATTCATGAGCTCATCAAATTTCATTTTCTTGATAATCCTAGCCAAATGGGCATGGATTGTTTTTCTAAGCCTTGATGCAATTGAGCCTTTGACGTCAGATTTTGTCACGACAAGCGGCTTTATCCTAAGCGTCATGTTGTCGGCTGTCTCCACGACAAAGGACATGTCGAGCTTTTCACTGTTCCTTCTCACAAATCTTTTGACCGAAGAAGGGATTACTTCATAGCCGATTATTCTTGTTTTCCCCTGGCCGTTTTCAACATCTGTTACTTTGAAATGGATGTTGATGTGCTGCTTTTTCATGTCGTTGGTCAGGTTCATCAAGCTGTGCCTTAATGTCTTTCCAATCATTGATGCAGGCTCGTAAACAAGGGTCTCCCCGATAACTGCGCTGCTGAATGTTGGCGGTGCAACTATGTTAAACCACTGCTTCTTTCTTACCTTTGATACTTGCTCTTGCGTCATTTTGGATAAATCTTTAGAATTTTAGCGACTAAAGAAGATTTTAGGAAAATTTAATGGTTTAAAAAGGTTGTGGTGGAGTGAAAATTCGCCTGCCGAAAACCGAAAATAATTGCCTAAAAATGGTTTAATAGCGAATTAAAGGAGGCATGTGCTACATCTTCTCGAGAACTTCTATCCCCAGCAGACCGAGCGAGTTTTTTATCGACTGGCCGATTGCCGCACTGAGCATGATTCTTGCGTCCCTTGTATTTTTTTCCGACCGCAAAACCTGGTGCTTGTGGTAGTATTCGTTAAACATCTGGGCAAGCGAGTAAGCATAGTTTGCAACCAGGTGCGGCCTTAAGTCATTTGATGCTTTCTGCACAATGTTTGGAAAGGATGCAAGCAGCTTTATCAATTCCAGCTCTTCCCTTTCCTTAAGCAGAGATAGGCCTGCATTTTGGCTTGTTTTTCCAGCCTTCTTTATTATGCTGCGTATTCTTGCGTATGCGTACTGTATGTAAGGAGATGTCTCTCCTTCAAAAGACAGCGCCTGGCCCAAATCAAACGTGACATTTTTTTCCGGACTGACTCGCAGAATCGCATATTTTACGGCGCCGTAGGCAATCTTTTTTGCAGACTTTATGCTTGCCTTGCCATACCTTTTTGTTATTTCATCCTCTGCCTTTGCAAGCGCCTCTTTCATGAAATCCTCGAGCAAAACAACGTGCCCTTTTCTTGTTGACATCTTGCCTTCCTGCAGCAAAACAAATGAGTAATGGACAGCTCTTGGAGCTTTCAGTTCAAGCTCCTTCAATACCGCAGAAATCTGCTCGAAATAGAGCTTCTGGTCCTCGCCAAGAACAATTATATTGTCGCCTTTTTCAAGCTTTTCAAGAGTGTACGCAATGTCCCTTAAAGGGTAAAGTGAAGTCTTGTCGGCCCTTGTCAAAACAAGCACTGGAACTTGCATTCCAAGCCCGTATCCTTTCTGGTCCATAACCCACCTTCCAAATCCGTCGAGAAAAAGCTTCCCGGTCTTTTCAAGCCTCTTCAGCATCTCGTCTGTTTTTTTGCTTATCAGGTATTTTGATTCGTAATCAAAGAAGTCGTATTTTATGCCAAGCTCGCCAAGTATTTTCTGCTGCCCTTTGACGCAAGTACCGACGATTTTTCGGAATTTTTGCATTGTTCTTTTATCGCCCTTCTCAAAGAGGCGCAAAAGGCTTAGCACTTCCTTCTCTATTTCAGGGCTCTCTTCAATTTTTCTGTTTATTTCCACGTATATATCAAGCAAATTGCTGAACGTGACATTATTTTTTCCCTGTGCTCCAAGAACCAGCATTGCAACCTGCTTTCCGACGTCATTTACAAAATAACGAACTTCGACATCGTAGCCCTGAAACCTGAGAATTCTTACAATGGAGTCTCCTATAAGCGCGTTCCTTGCCCTGCCGACATGAGGGGAGGCATTCGGGTTTATGCTTGTATGCTCAACGAGGATTTTTTTGCCTCTGCCAATCCCAGTTGAACCGTATTTTTCTTTTTCTTCCAAAATTTTTTTGATTGTCAGCTCTGAGATCCTGCTTTTATTGATGAAAAAATTCAGGTAAGGGCCCATAACCTTTGCTTCATTGACCAAATCGCCTGGCTTGAACTTATTTTTTAATTCTTCTGCAATTACGTTTGGAGCCTTTTTCCATTCTTTTGCCAAAATGAAGCAGGGAAACGCAAAATCGCCCATTTCGGGATTCGGGGGTATTTCCAATTCAATGCTTTCCAGTTTTGTTTCTTTTTTGAGAAATTCTAAGATTGAATGCTTGAATTCATCCATAAGAAATTAGTAAAAATCGAATGATTTAAAGGTTTTGGTGATTTTAGAGAGCCTCATTTTGGGGCTATAGATATCCTTCAACAACCAAATCAGCCCCAAGCGTGTAGGCCTTGGGACTTTTCAGCTGTATCGCTTTTTTTACTTTCTCAATTCCCAAATCTGCTATCGGCTCGATGCCTCTGCCGATTATTTTTGGAGCGGTGAACACTATGACCTTGTCAACAGTCCCTTCCTTAATTGCCGAGCTGTTTAAGTGCGAGCCGCCTTCAAGCATGATGCTCATAATTTCCATTTTCCCAAGCTCCCTCATTAATTCCTTGACGTCAACCATCCCATTTTTTGATGATGTGACAATTATTTTCACTCCTTTTCCTTTCAGTTTCTCTACCATTTTTTTCTGGGCTTTTGTGGTGGTTGCGATAATTAGCTTTTGCGGATGCGAGAGAAGATGCGAGTTTTTCGGGATTTTTAACTGGCTGTCAACCACTATCTTAATAGGATCTTTTCCAGTGACAAGCCTTGGAGTCAGCTTGGGGTTGTCGCGCAAAACAGTGTTAAGCCCCACCATGACTGCGTCAACTTCGCTCCTTAGCCTGTGGACGTAAGTTCTTGCTTCCTTGCTTGTTATGTATTTGGAGTCCCCCTTTTCGGTTGCAATTTTGCCATCGAGGCTCATTGCGACTTTCAGGATGACAAAAGGCCTCCTTGTTTTTATCCACTTTGTGTAATGCTCGTTCAGCATTTTTGATTCTTTCTCGAGAATTCCAATCTTTACCTTTATGCCTCTTGCCTTGAGCTCCTTAAATCCGTGCACAAAAGGATTGGGGTCCCTGGTCCCTATGATCACTTCGTGTACTCTTGCCTCCATTATTTTTTCAGTGCAGGGTGGCGTTCTGCCCCAGTGAGAGCATGGCTCCAGATTAACGTAAAGTGTTGCGTTCTCGGCTTTGATGCCCGCGTCCCTGATCGCCAAAACCTCGGCATGCTCCGTGCCTGCCTTTTTGTGAAATCCTTTACCGACAATCTTGCCCCTTTTGACAAGCACGCAGCCGACCATAGGGTTGGGGCTTGTCGTTCCGCGTCCCTTCTCTGCAAGCTTCAAGGCTAAAGCCATATATTTTTTGTGAGATATCAAGCCCTAACCACCCTTAAACAAATGTTTTTTATAATTAGTATATAAATTTAAGGTTTTGAAAATTGTAATCATAAAGTAGTGAATTCAGAAAGATTTAAAAGAAGAATGGCGTTTTGTTGTTTGCGGTGGGAACTCCATCAGTTTCGCTTAGCAAAATTTGGGGCAAGTCCTAAAAGCATTTGCGATACTTCTTTGCCTTTTTCACTCAAAGTGTATGGCGCCTTTCCGGGACCGTCTGTAACTATTCTCTCAATAAGTCCTAACGCTTCAAGCAATTTCAGTTTTTTTGATAGTGCTCTAGAAGTTAATCTCAAGCGCTTTTTTATTGTATTAAAATTTGTTTTTTCATATAATAATAAGAATACTAACACTGGAACTATCCATTTCTTACCTAGAATTTCCATAAATTCAAACAGCATGTTATAGTTTTGCAGCATTGCGGTATACAACCA